>DASPGW010000026.1 GCA_035620395.1 Desulfuromonadales bacterium
GATGCAGAAATCGGCCTACCTGGTGATCATGATGGTGCTGGTGCCGCTGGTGATTTTGAGCGGGCTCATGCTGATGAACGTCGGCCCGATGCGCGCCCTGGCGGTGCTCGTCGGCGGCATCAAGCTGGTCGCCTCGGTGCACTTCCTGCTGGCCTGCTCGCTGTGCGCCTTCCTCTTCACCCACGTCTACCTGGCCACTCTCGGCAGCTCGCCGCTGGCGTACTTCAAGCCGATGCTCACCGGCTGGGAAGAGGTCAAGCACGACCACGACGAGGAACACGGGGACGGGCGAGCTCAGGATAAAATCCATCAGCATTGAAGATGCTCTTGGAATATTTCAGGGTTTCAATTAATATGAACCAATATCCCCGGTCGAGCCCGAGCGGCCGGGGATGCTGAAACCGAGAGGAGCCGGTCATGCTGAACAAGATCGCTGTCAAAGCTATCTTCCCCATCACACTCGCGGTGACCGGTTTCGTGATTCTCGGGAGCCTCCTCCTTTACTCGTTCAACAAGAACGATCTGATCTCCGATACCATCCGACACGAAGTTGGTCTGGCCGATACCATCGTAAAATCAACCCGCTACGCCATGCTCAAGTTCGACCGTGAGATGCTCCAGAACACCATTGGCGACATTGGCGCCCTGGATGGGGTGGAACATGTCCGCATCTTCAACAAAAAAGGGATCGTCATGTTCTCCTCCGACCCGGGTGAAATCGAGCAGGCCGTAGACAAGCAGGCGGCCGGTTGCAACGGCTGTCACAGTGGTGCCGAACCGGCAACCCGTCTCGGCACCATGGACCAGGCCCGGCGCTTCACCAATGGTCAGGGCAGCGAAGTGCTCGCCATTACAACACCCATCTACAATGAGCCGAGCTGTATCGCGGCCGGCTGTCACCGACCGGTTGACGAAAGCGAAATCCTCGGGACACTCGATATCGGATTATCCACAGCTCAGCTGCAGAATTCCTTGAGTCAGCTGCGCATGCGCCTGATCGTTTTCTGCCTGATGGTCCTGTTCCTGACCGTTGGCGGGGTCTGTGCCTTGCTGCAGCGGAACGTTCTGCTGCCTGTCCGGAATCTGGCGACTTTTGCCGAAAGTATGGCCGCGGGAAAAGTGGATCTGAAGGCGCCGGAAGGAATCGAAGAGATTGATACGATCGTTGCCGTCCTTCGCAACCAGGTCGATCAACTCCAGCAAATGCGCGCCGAACAGGAAAATAGCGACAAAGTTCTGAAAAACTGAATTCCGGAGAGATGGACAATTTGAGGTCAGGTCCTCCTGGCCCGGGGAATGGGTATGCCCTGGAGACGACACACAGAGGAGCCGGCTGAGCCTGCCCTCAGCCGCAGCCCGGACGAGGCCAAGGCGAGGATACGGGCGTTCGCGGCTCGCTCCCGGCTGGGGCAGTGGGGGCTGATCGTCTTTCTGCTCCTGAGCATAATCGCCTTCCGCTTTGGTTCGCTGTTCAAGGATCTGCCGGAAGACTGGCAAGCTGCCCTGGGCCCGGCGCCGCCAATCATGCTGATGAGTATCGCCCTGGCGGTCTACGCCTTTTCCGCCCTTCTCTACATCCTGGCCCGGATGATGGAGGGGGACCGGAAATATCGCGGGTGGTCCCACCTCGGCTATCTTGCTGGTTTCTATCTTTTTTTTGCGTACGCCGATGCTTTGCGCGATAATTTTTGGGCCATTCTGGTCGCCGGCCTGACCATCCTGGGTCTGGAGCACTTTCGCCTCTGGTCCCACTGCAAGGAAGCGATTCGTCGGGAACGCGAGATTCTGGCCGACCTCGACCGCTGTTCGCGCCGGCTGCCTTCGGATAATTCCTGAGGCAGCATCGCGGTCAACCGGCTTTCTCTGCTCCGGAAATGACAGGACGCCATGTCGGATACTGGAAACTCCCTGGAATCTGTGGATTACTCCATCGGTCTGCGCAAGCTTCGCGGACGCCGAAGGTTGATGGCGGGGCTGATCCTTATCTATGTACCGGCAATTTGGCTGTCGCTCGAGCTGACCGGCTCGGATCGGGCTACAGCCGTGGTTTTCGGAATCTGGGTCGTTTTTCTTTTTTTTGCCGTTCTCCTGGTGGCCACCGGCAGGTGCCCTCGTTGCAACAACGCCTTTCACCTGAACGGATTTATACCCCTTTACCTGAGGCGTTGCCTGCATTGCGGGCTGCACATCAAGGCAGACAAAAAACCAATTGAGCATCGCCAACCTTTCGCTGGGCAATAGCTCCCCTCTGTAAGGCTGTCATCTCTGCTCCGGGCCGTTTTCCTCCGGGGAACCAGGTTTCTCACCGGTCGCTGCCTGACAACGATCCCGCGATTTTCTTGACTTTTCCCTTCGGCGGTGCTAAAAAGCGCAGGTTTTCCAAAGTCCAATTATTCTCACCGGAGGATCGAATCCATGGAAAGAACTTTTGCCATCATCAAACCCGACGCCTTTGCCGCCGGCCACACCGGCAAGATCATTGCCCGCATCTACGCCGAAGGCTTCAAGATCGTCGGTCTGAAAAAGCTCTACATGAGCAAAGTGGAGGCCGAGGGCTTCTACTATGTGCACAAGGCCCGTCCCTTCTTCGGCGAGCTGACCGACTTCATGAGCAGCGCTCCCTGCGTCGTCATGGTTCTCGAGGCCGAAGGGGCCATCAAGAAGTGGCGCGACCTGATGGGCGCCACCAATCCCGCCGAAGCCGCCGCCGGCACCTTGCGCAAGGAGTTCGGTACCTCGATCGGCGAGAATGCCACCCACGGTTCGGACGCCCCCGAGACCGCGGCCTTCGAAATCCCCTACTTCTTCTCCGGGCTGGAGCTGCTGTAAAAAAGCCCTGTTTTTGCCATTGAGTTTACGCGGCCCGGCGGCTACAATCCCGCCGGGCCTTTTTAATTCGCGCAGACGGCAGGAGCGAGATGACAAACGAACTCATCGTCGACGGGCAATATAATATCGGCCACATCTGCACCAGGCAGCAGTGCGCCGCGGGGCGGGCCGAACAGGTCGCCATGCGCTGGCTGTCACCGGCTCTGGAGCGGCGTGACTACACCTTCGGCGAGATGGATGAGCAGAGCAGCCGTTTCGCCAATGTGCTGGCGGGGCTCGGATTCACGCCGGGGGATATTTTCTTTACCTTCCTGCCCCGGATGCCGGAGCAGTTTTTCGCCTTTCTCGGTGCCCTCAAGCTGCAGGTGATCACCGGCACTCTCTTCTCCAATTTCGGTGAGGAGGCGCTGCTTGACCGGGTCGGCGCCGCTCGAGCGAAGGGGATCATCACCAAGAAAGGGTACCTGAAAAAACTCACCGCCATTCGCGACCGACTCCCCGCGCTGGAATACATCCTGCTCGTCGATGCCCCGGAACACCTGGCCGCGGACATCCTCAGTTATCCGCGGCTGATGGCAGAGGCTTCCTCCGACTTCACCGCGGCGCCGACCCCGGCCGACGCGCCGTCGGTGCTGCACTACACCTCGGGTTCCACCGGCAAGCCGAAAGGGGTGGTGCATGTTCATCGGAGCGTGCTGATGCAGAGCTACACGGCCGCCGTGGTTCTCGGCCTGCGGCAGGACGACGTCTTCTGGTGCACGGCCGACCAGGGATGGGTGACCGGCACCTCCTACGGCATCATCGGCCCCTGGAGCCTGGGGGTGACCCAGGTCCACTTCGGCGGCGGCTACAGCCCCGAGCAGTGGTTCGGATTGCTCGAACGGGAGCGGGTGAGCGTCTGGTACTCGGCCCCAACAGCCCTGCGCATGCTGATGCGGGAAGACCCGGAGTTCTACCGGCGGTTCGACTTGGCCGCCTTGCGCCACATCAGCAGTGTCGGCGAACCGCTCAATCCAGAGGTGGTCCACTGGGGCCGCAGCATCCTCGGCAAAGAGATCTATGACACCTGGTTCCAGACCGAAACCGGCGCCATCATGATCGGCAACCGCCCCGGGCTGGAATCCCGGCCCGGCTCCATGGGGCAGCCGATCGCCGGGATCGAGCCGGCGATCCTTGCCGACGACGGCAGCGTGCTTCCGGACAACGTGTCGGGCAATCTCTGTCTGAAGGCGGGGTGGCCGTCGATGTTCGTCACCTATCTGGGCAACGATTCCGCCTATCGCAGCAAGTTCCGCGGCGGCCACTACTACACCGGCGACACGGCCTACCGGGACGCGGACGGCTACTACTGGTTCCAGGGGCGCAGCGACGATGTCATCAACACCGCCGGCCACCTGATCAGCCCCTTCGAGATCGAGAGTGCCCTGATCGAAGTGCCGGCGGTGGCCGAAGCGGGGGTCATCGGTGCCCCCGACGAGCTGCTTTTCGAGAAGGTGGTGGCCTTCGTCAGCCTGCACCGTCAGTGCGAGTTTACGCCGGAACTGGAGCTCAAGATCAGGCTGCACGTCACCAACAAGCTCTCGTCGGTGGCCACCCCCCACGAACTCATCTGCATTGATGCGATTCCGAAGAACAAGAGCGGCAAGATCATGCGCCGGGTGCTGAAGGCCCGCTATCTGGGAACCGACGCCGGCGACCTTTCCACCATGGAGGATTGACAGATGACCACCCTGGAGCAGCTGACACCCATCTTTCGCGAGGTTTTCGACGACGAAGGCATCACCCTCACCCGGCAGACCACGGCCGACGATATCGACGCCTGGGATTCTCTTTCGCACATGAACCTGATCGTGGCGGTGGAACTTCGGTTCAAGGTCAAATTCGCCCTGGGTGAGCTGCAAGCGCTGAAAAATGTCGGCGATCTGTCGGATCTGGTCGACAAAAAGCTTAAAAAATAGGCATCATTCCGTATGCTTTTCAATTCCTACGAATTCATTCTCTTCTACCTGCCGGTGACGCTGGCCGGCTACCTGCTCCTCAACCGCCTGCGGTTGGCGACGGCGGCCAACGCCTGGTTGCTGGCCGCCTCGCTCTTTTTTTACGCCTGGTGGAATGCCGCCTATCTGCCGCTCATTCTGGGATCGATCCTCTTCAACTATACGATCGGCAGCCTGCTGGCCGAAAGCAACGAGTTGAAGAAACCCCTCGTCTCCAAACGGACTATCCTAATTTTCGGCCTCGTCGGCAATGTCGCCCTGCTCGGCTATTTCAAGTACATGGACTTCTTTCTCGGCAGTCTGAACGTCGCCCTCGGCACCGACCTGCCTCTGCTGCGCATCGTCCTCCCGCTGGGAATCAGCTTCTTCACCATCACCCAGATCGCTTTTCTCATCGACGCCTACGAGGGGCTGGTCGAAGAGCGAAAGCTTCTGAACTATGCCCTCTTCGTCACCTTCTTTCCGCACCTGCTGGCCGGGCCGATTCTGCACCACAAGGACATGATGCCGCAGTTCGACCGGCTGCGGAACAAGGTGCTCAACTACAAGAACCTCGCCCTCGGCCTTTTCCTGTTCTTCGTCGGACTGTTCAAGAAGGTGGTCATCGCCGATCCCTTTTCGGCTCTGGCCAGGGCTGGCTTCGACACCGCCACGACCCTTAATTTCGCCGAGGCCTGGGTGGCGAGCCTTGCCTACACGCTGCAGCTCTACTTCGATTTCAGCGGCTACAGCGACATGGCGATCGGCGCCGGGTTGATGTTCAACATCCGGCTGCCGGTCAACTTCCACAGCCCCTACAAGGCGACCAGCATCATCGATTTCTGGAAACGCTGGCATATCACCCTGACCGCCTTCATCACGACCTACGTCTACACGCCCATTCTGCGTTCGTTTCGTCGCATCACCTTCGTCAAGTCTCTGGTGGCGGTCTTCCTGGCGATGTTCATCTCGGGAATCTGGCACGGAGCCGGCTGGACTTTCGTCGTCTGGGGGAGCTTGCACGGCGCCGCGCTGGTGGTCAACCACCTCTGGCGCAAGCGCAAATGGAAGATGCCTCCGGCAGTCGGCTGGTTGCTCACCTTTACCTTCGTCAACGTCAGCTTCGTCTTCTTCCGGGCCAGCAGTTGGAACGATGCACTGAAGGTGCTCAGGGGGATGCTCGGTCTCAGTGGCGCCCCCCTGGGCCGCCACGCACTGGCAGCCATCCAGGGCGATGGCAGTACCTGGCTGATACTGGCAGCGGCACTTATTCTCGCCCTGGCGGGACGCAACTCCGTGCAGTTGACGGAGTCGTTTCGCCCTGATTGGAAGCACTGCGCCTTTACCGCCCTGGTCGCCTGCTATGCACTTTTCAATTTGAGCAAGGTCAGTGAGTTTCTCTACTTCCAGTTCTAGGCGGACGGCTCTCGGGTCTGGCCGCTACCGGTGGTGGCTGCTGCGCCTGGCCCTCTGCTGCCTGCTGCTTATCGCCGGCGCCGCCCTGTTTAACGTAGTGGCCGATCCTTTCGGCCTCTACCGGTGGGTTGCCGTCGAGGGGTTCAACGCCAACAAGTACCCGGCGACCAAGCACGCGCGCACCGTCAAGACCTACCAGGTGGAGAGCCTGCGCCCACGGGGGCTGATTCTCGGCTCGTCCCGCTCGGAGATCGGCCTCGATCCCGGACATCCTGCCTGGCAGCCGGAAGTGCGGCCGGTCTTCAATCTGGCTGTCGGCGGGGCAACGGTCCGAGAAGTTCGCCAGTTGTTCGAGTTCGCCTGCCGTTGCCAGCCGCCGGTGCAGGTGGTGCTGGGCGTCGATCTGTTCATGTTCAACGCCCGCCGCAGCGGCGCCGAGCAGCCTCCGCCCACCACCGGCAACGGCCTGAGACGCGTGGCGGAAACGATCTTTTCGACCTCCGCCCTGGCGGCAAGCGCCGAGACCCTGTGGACGCAGGACCCCATCAAACATCCTGGCTACCTGCCCAACGGCCAGATCGTCTGGAGCTACGACCTGGCCAAGGTGCGCCGATACGGGCTGCACCAGGCTTTTGTCCGCAATGTTCGCAAGTATTATGCAAACCATTACTTTCCGCCGCCGCACCACAGTTTCAGCCTTGCCGCCACGGCCGGTCAGACGTCCCCGTTGGAAGAGCTCTCCCGCATTCTGGAGTTGGCTCACCGTTATGACGTCGACCTGCGGCTTTTTATCTCGCCGGTGCACGCCTGGCAACTACTGGCCATTGATGCGGCCGGGCTCTGGCCGTCGTTTGAAGCCTGGAAAAGCGAGCTGGTGATGCGCCTGGAGAAGGACCGCCAGGCGCACCCCGACCGTCGCGCCTTTCCGCTCTGGGATTTCAGCGGTTTCAACGCCGTGACCACCGAGGCGATCCCGCCACCGGGAGACACGACGACGCTGATGCAGTACTACTGGGAGTCCTCCCATTACCGCAAGGAGGCCGGCGACCTGGTCCTGTCGAGGGTGCTTGGCAGCGATGCCGTACAGGCCGGGTTCGGTGTGCAACTCGACCCTGCTAATATTGAGCCGCATCTGGCATCGTTGCGGGAGGGGCTGGCCGCTTACCGTCGGCAGCACCCCGACGCCGTGGCGGAGATCAAACGGGTGAAGGCCGAATTCCCTTATCTGGAAGAAAATGCAAGGTAGCCGAACCATAGTCATGGAGCCGAAAAACCATACAGCCTGGCCCAAGTATTCCCTCCGCATGCGCGCAGACTTCGATCTGACGGTGCGTCCATGAGGGGCTATCGGCGTTTCGTTCTTATCATCGTCGGTGTGCTGTCGGCCGCCGTCCTCTACAACGCGGTGGTGTGGCAGTTGTGTACCCGTTCCCTGCTGGGGCGCGGGGAGGACGGGGTCATCCCCAACGACCTCGCCCGCATGGGCTACCTCTCGGGCTACACCCATCCCCGCCGCAATGTCGACGACCTTCCCCGCCGGCATCTCGAGATGGCCGACTACCAGGGCGGGACCGTCGATGTGGTGACCGTCGGGGACTCCTTCTCGCAAGGGAGCAGCAACGGGCCGAACCGTTTCTACCAGGACTATCTGGCAACCCTCAGCGAAGTATCGGTCTTGAATATCGGTCTCTACCCGGGCAGCCGCAGCCAGATGGAGACCGTTATCCTCCTCGCCAACAGCGGCGTTCTCGACCAGATGCGCCCGCGTTTCCTGCTGCTGGAGATCGTCGAGCGCAACTGCTACAAGTTCGCCGGTCCGCTCGACTGGGGGAAGACGGAAGACCCATCCCGCCTTCGCCAAAAGTACGCCGATCGGGCGGCGGCCGAGGCAGACGCTGAGGCGCCTAAACTGCCGCCGGTCGGCTTCTTCAATACGGGCAACTTCAAGTGGCTGCTCTATAATGTCCTTTATCGCTTCGCTCCCGACGCCTATGTCAGCAAGACCTGCAAGGTAGAACTCGACCGGCCGCTGTTCAGCGGCGTACGAGGTGCGTCGCTGTTGTTTTTGCGCAAGGATATCGGGAAGGTCCAAAAAGCCGAGCCGTCGACCCTGGGCGCCTTCAACGACAATCTCAACCGCCTGGCCGAGTTGCTGCGTGCCCGCGGGATCGAACTTGTCTTCATGCCGGCGCCGGACAAATACACCCTCTACAGCCCATATATCGTCGACAACCCCTATCCGCCGAGCCGCTTCTTCGAGCTGCTGCGGCCGTTGCCCAAGGCTTACCGCTTCATCGACACCGAGGCGATTCTCGCTGCCGAGATTGCCCGGGGGGAGAAGGATATCTACTACCTCGACGATACCCACTGGAGCTGGAAGGCCTCGCGGGCGATCTTTACTGCCGAGCGCTTCCGCTGAGGCAATTTGCCCTTGTGCCCCACGGACCTATGGGATAGAATCCGGGGGAGTTTTTTAATGAATCGAAATCCGTTGAACAGGTCAGACAAAATCGACATCAAGAACCTCACGCTCGAGGAGTTGACGCAGTTTCTATCCGGGATGGGCAAGGAGCGTTTCCGCGCCGGCCAGCTCATGCGCTGGATTTACGGCCGCGGCGTGGTGTCCTTTGCCGAAATGACCGATCTGTCCAAGGCGCTGCGCGAGGAACTGGCCGAACGCGCCTTCGTCTCCGACTGGACCGCCGAAGCGACCGAGACGAGCAGCGACGGGACGAAGAAATATCTTTTCCGCCTGGCCGACGGCCAGACAGTGGAGACAGTACGCATCCCGATGGAAGGGGAGCGGGCCACCCTCTGCATCTCCACCCAGGTCGGCTGCGCCATGCAGTGCTCCTTCTGCCTGACCGGCACCTTCGGCCTGGTGCGCAACCTGGAAACGGGAGAGATTGTCAATCAGGTCTGTGCGGCGGTCAAGGACGGGCCGGTCAACAACATCGTCCTGATGGGGATGGGAGAACCGCTGCACAACCTCGACAACGTGGTCAAGGCGCTGCAGATCCTCTATGCCCCCGAGGGATTCGATTTCAGTCCCCGCAAGATCACCTTGTCGACATCGGGGCTGGTGCCGGAGATGCTTGAGCTGGGCCGGCGCATACGCGTCAACCTTGCGGTCTCCCTCAACGCCACCACCGATGCGGTGCGCAACGAACTGATGCCGGTCAACCGTCGCTATCCCCTCAAGGAGTTGATGGCCGCCTGCCGGCAGTACCCGCTGGCGCCGCGGCAGCGCATCACCTTCGAATACATTCTGATTCGCGACGTCAACGATACCCCGGCCGACGCCAGGCGGCTGGTCAAGCTGCTGCACGGCATCCCGGCCAAGGTCAACCTGATTCCCTTCAACGAGCATGAAGGGTCGGCCTTCCGATCGCCGCTTCCGGAGAGCATCGAAGTCTTCCAGACCTACCTGCTCGGCCGCAATATCGTGGCGATTCGCCGGGCCAGCAAGGGGCAGGACATCTCTGCTGCCTGCGGCCAGCTCAAAGGGAAGCTCGAACGGCAGCAGGGGAGGTTGCCGGCACCGTAACAAACCGGTCCCGGGACCAGGGACCTTAGACTGATTTCAGGAGGTTTTTGTATGTCCCAACCTACCATCGGCGTCATTGGCGGCAGCGGTCTGTATGAGATCGAAGGCATGACCGACGTGCAGGAAGTCCGGCTCGACACCCCCTTCGGCGAGCCCTCGGATGCGTTCATCACGGGCACCCTGGAGGGAGTGAAGATGGTTTTTCTCCCCCGCCATGGCCGCGGCCACCGGATCCTTCCCTCGGAAGCCCCTTACCGGGCCAACATCTGGGGGATGAAGAAGCTCGGGGTGGAGCGGATCATTTCGGTCTCGGCCGTCGGCAGCATGAAGGAGGAGATCGTCCCGGGGCACATCGTCATCCCCGACCAGTTCTTCGACCGAGCCGTCGGCAAACGGCGCACCACCTTCTTCGGGGATGGGATCGTCGGTCACGTGCAGTTCGCGGACCCGGTCTGCCCGGACCTCTCCCAGGTACTCGGTGATGCCTCCCGCGCGGTGGGGGCGACCACCCACAAGGGTGGGACCTACATCTGCATCGAGGGTCCCCACTTCTCTACCCGGGCCGAATCGCTAATCTACCGCAGCTGGGGTGTTGACGTCATCGGCATGACCAACGTCTCCGAGGCGCGTCTGGCGCGGGAAGCGGAGATCTGTTACGGCACCATCGCCCTCGCCACCGACTACGACTGCTGGCACGAGGAACACGAGGCCGTCTCGGTGGAGGCGGTGATCGCCATCGTCCAGCAGAACGTCGCCACCGCCAAGAAAATCATCAAGGCGGCGGTCAAAGAGCTCGGTGCAGCCCGCGGCTGCAAGTGCGGGGAGGCGCTCAGGTACGCGATCATGACCCGCAAGGATCTTATTCCGGCGGCGACCCGGCAGAAGCTGGATGTCATCATGGGAAAATATCTGGGTTGAGACACGAGTCCCCGGTCCAAGGTGCAAAGTCTTGAGCGCCGAGCGCTGAGAGGACAGAGGCCGGAAGACGGCTGGTTTTGGCCCCGGACCTTGAACCTGATTTTGAAAGGCTAATTTCATGAGTATTCTCGTGGTCGGTTCGGTGGCGCTCGATTCGGTGGAGACGCCCTTCGGCAGCGCCGAAGAGGTGCTGGGCGGTTCGGGCACCTATTTTTCCATCTCGGCAGGTTATTTTACCGACATCCAGCTGGTGGCGGTGGTCGGTTCGGATTTCCCGGCGGAGCATCTGCAGTTTTTGCGCTCGCGCAACATCGACCTGGCCGGATTGCAGAGTGTGCCGGGGAGAACCTTCCGTTGGCAGGGGCGCTACGGCTTCGACCTCAACCAGGCTCAGACCCTCGACACCCAGCTCAACGTCTTCGAGACCTTCCGTCCCGAACTGCCGGCGGGATACGAAGAAGCCGAGTTCGTCTTTCTCGGCAACATCGATCCCGAGCTGCAGCTGGAAGTACTCAAACAGGTGAAGAATCCGCGGTTGGTAGCCTGCGATACGATGAATTTCTGGATCGGGGGGAAACGCGAGGCGCTGCTCAGGACCCTGCGACAGGTCGGCATCCTGCTGATCAACGAGGGGGAGGCCAGGCAACTGGCCGGCGAGGCCAACCTGGTGAAGGCGGCACGGGCGATCCTGGCGATGGGACCGAAGACGCTGGTGATCAAGCAGGGAGAATACGGGGCGCTGATGTTCACGGAACACTCAGTCTTTTCCGCCCCCGCCTATCCGCTGGAGTCGGTTTTCGATCCGACCGGCGCCGGCGACACCTTCGCCGGCGGTTTCATCGGCTACCTGGCGGCCACCCGGAACCTCTCCGAAAGCAGTTTTCGCCAGGCCGTCATCTTCGGCAGCGTGATGGCGTCCTTCACCGTCGAGGACTTCAGCCTCAACCGCCTGAAACGCCTGGAATACAGGGAAATCGAGGAGCGCTTCCGCCGTTTCAAGCTGCTGACCGAATTCGAAGGGCTGGGCTGACATTCAGGAGAGCCGGATGTTCCGCTGGCACAAAGAGATCGAGCGTCTCGATATCCCTGCATCCCAGGTCCTGCACCTGGAGCGCTCGCTGAGTGCCGTGCAGGTGGCGCTGCCGGGGCTTCCTTCCCAGGAGGCGACGGCCTATCTCTGTGTTTTTGCTGCCGGCAAGGGGCTTCGGGTGGCACTGGTGCTGCACTTGCACACCAGTCAGTGTCTCGCCTTTTACCTGCACGAGCGGGCGGATGCCCCTCTGCAGGAGGCTGGCCGGCTGATCGAGGAGGGGGCTCTCTTTGCCGAGTCGTTGGGTTTCATGCTCAGCGACATGGATTACCGCGTGCTCGGCATTAAAAAGCGGGATGCCCTTTGGGATTCTCTGCCACTGAAAGCCGGCGTCGAACCCCCGGCTCCGGTTGCAACGGCGGCAGCCTTCCTGGCGACTGCGGGTCCTCCAGTTGCGGTTTATGCCCCGCAGCCGGCGGAGCCTGCCGGTGTAGAGCCGCTGGCGTCTGCGGATGAGGCGGTCGTCGAACTGGCTGAAGAGGCACCATCCACTCCGTCGGCTCCTGTTGAGGTGATGCCCGATGCCCTGTCGGGAAGCGGGACGACCATACGGGTCGGCGCCCGGAAATGGCCGCCAGGTGCCGAGGAGTTGACGGCTCGGCGGCAGAAGCTGCTGGAAAGCCTCGGGCGTTTTCTGGCCTCCCTGTAAGGAGCATTCCGTGCACAGATTTTTCTTTCCCTTGGCCTTTTTACTCATGGTGCTACTGACGTCCGGCTGTGCCGCCTCGGCGAAGCACCGCAAAGAGGCCGAAACCCATCACATGCTCGGCATCTCCTACCTGCGCGAGCGTAATCCCACCTTGGCGTTGCGAGAGCTCCAGCTCGCGGAGCAAAAAGATGCGGACAACGCCGACATCCAGAACACCCTGGCCCAGGCCTACCAGCAGAAGCGCGCTTTTCCCGAGGCCGAGCGGCATTACCTCAGGGCCATCCGGCTTGACCGCGACAATCCTACTTACCAGAACAATCTGGCCGCCCTCTACCTCGACATGGCGCGCTGGGATGACGCTATCCGGCATTTCCGCAAGGCGGCGGACAATCTTCTCTTTACCAGCCCGGAGGTGGCCCTGACCGGCATCGGCTACGCCTACTTCCAGAAGGGGGTGTACCTCGATTCGATTGCTGCCTGCAAAGAGGCGCTCAACTTCAATCCTCGCTACGCCCAGGCACAACTGCACCTGGGAGAAGCCTATTACGCTCTGGACAAAACCGGGCCGGCGATCGAGGCTTTTCGCCAGGCACTGACCTTGAACCCCGACTACACTCTTGCCCATTACCGGCTGGGCCAGGCCTACATGAAACTCAAAAAGCCCGAACTGGCCGTCGCGTCTTTCCGTGAGGTGCTGCGCCTGGCGCCCGATTCCGATCTCGGCCGCTCGGTTGCCGAATATATCAAGATTCTGAAGTGAGATTTCCCATGGATGATCTGCAGCAGCAAACCGTTGGCATCCTGCTCAAAAACCGGCGTCAAGAACTTGGTCTCTCCCTCGCTGAGATCGCATCTAAAACCAATATACGGCGCACTTATCTCGAAGCCCTGGAAGACGATCGCTATGAGGCTTTGCCAGGCGAGGCCTATCAGAGCGGCTTCCTTCGCAACTACGCCGGAGCGCTCGGTCTGGAGGCCGGCAGCGTGCTGCGGCAATGGCGAAAAGCGACGACCAAGGCGGGCGATGGCAAACGCGGGGAAATCTCCGTGGTTTCAACGCAGTTGAGCGGAGTTTCGCCGCCACGGCGCCTGCCGCGTCGGCGGTTATTTCTCCTGTTGCCGCTGCTGCTCGTCTCGGCCATCGCCCTTTATTTTTCCGTTGGCAGCCGGCAGGGAGCCGCAGTGCTGCAGATGCCCGCCCCGTCCACGCCGGCTCTGGTGCAACCCGCTGAGCAGCTTGTTTCGCCCCCGCCCGGCGAAAACCCGCTGCCAGTTCCGGCGAGTGCGACAGAGGCAGCGGTCGCTGTTGCCGAACAGCCGGCCGCGCCGGCGGCAGTGGCCCTGGCGGCGGTGCCCGCCATACCCGCCGCAGGGAGTGTCATCCGGCTTGAGGCCATGGGTCCGCTGGAGGTTGAAGTGGCGGTGGACAGCCGCCCGTTGCAGCGCTATGTTTTGAGTACGGCATCCGCCCTGCAGTGGAACGTCGGCCGCAGCGCCCGGCTGGCCGTAGACAATCCGGCAGCGGTGAAAATCTGGCTTGGTGGCCAGCCGCTCGATTTGGCCGGCCGTTCAGAAATCGTTTTGCAGGCGGCAATCCCGGAGTAATGGGAGGTAACCGATGACCATTCAGTGCCCCGAGTGCGGCGTCCGCTACCGGATCGATCCTTCGCGGGTCAGTAAGTCGGTGGCGAGAGTCAAGTGCCCGCAGTGCGCTGCCGTGTTCGAAGTGAATCTCCGCAATGGGCAGGCCGAGCCGCCGGCCGCCGCTCCGGCCGGCACAGGTCCCGGGACGGCGGATTCGACAGCGCCCGAAGTTCTGATCGTCGATGATTCCAAATTTTTCCGCGAGCTGGTTGCCGACGTGCTCAAACCGTTGCAACTGCAGTTCCTCATGGCGGGAGACGGCGACGAAGCCTTGCGGATCATCCGGCAGAGACGGCCCGTGCTGGTCATCCTCGACCTGAGTCTCCCCGGCACGAGCGGCTACGAGCTGATCCGGCAGGTGCGCGACGAACCTTCCCTGCGCGATCTCCGCCTGCTGGCCATGAGCGGTGTCTACCGCAAGGAGACCGACGCCGCCGAAGTGCAGGCGGCCGGCGCCGATGATTTCGTCAGCAAGTCGTTCAAACCGGAACAGCTGCAGATTCGTGTGAAGAAACTGCTGGCGGGTCAGGCATGACCGGTTCCGCCGAAATTCAGGAAGTGGCCGAAGCGGTCCGTCGTCGTGCCGGGGAGGAGCCGTTCGCTCTGGCGGTCGTGCTCGGCTCGGGACTCGGCGCCCTGGCCGAGGAGGCCGAACCGCTGGGTGTTTTTCCCTATGCCGGGTATGCCGCTTTTCCCCCCGCGCAGCAGGTTGCCGGCCATGCCGGCCGCCTCGTCGCCGGCACCCTGGAGGGTCGTCGGCTCCTTTTTTTTCAGGGACGGCATCACCTCTACGAGGGACTAACCGCCCGGCAGGTCGCCGTGCCGGTGCGGATTGCCCATGCGCTCGGCTGCCGGCGACTGCTCCTGACCAATGCTGCCGGGGGGGTCAACGAAGAGTATCGGCCCGGCGACTTCATGCTGATTGCCGATCATCTCAACCTCCTCGGCGACAATCCCCTGCGGGGCGAAAGACGTGACCCTTTCATCGATCTTTCCGGCCTTTACCGACAGGAATTCTTCCCCTCCCTCCTCGAATTTGCCCGGCAGCAGAATATCCGCCTGCATCGCGGCGTCCTGGCGGCGCTGCCCGGCCCTTCCTATGAAACCCCCGCCGAAATCCGCGCCCTGCGCCTGCTGGGTGCCGACGCCGTCTCCATGTCGACAGTTCCCGAAGCAATCATGGGGCGCTACCTGGGGCTGGAGGTGGCAGGTCTCTCCCTCATCGCCAACGCCGCTGCCGGTTTGGCCTCTGCTCCCCTCAGCCATGCGGAGGTCCTCGCGAGCGGCCAAAGGGGTGCATCCCGACTGGCTCTGCTGGTCCGCCATCTGATCGCCCTTTGGCTGTCGAAATCTGCATCCGCCTAGCCCTTGCCCCCCCTGCGGCCCGCTTTCGAACCCACCTCTGTATTAAGATTTAACTATTTGTAATCATTGTTTAATTAATTTTACGTCGGCCGTCCCTGGCCTTGACAGTAAGAGCCGGCATGGTACACTTTCCGAAATTGTGACCGGGAGAAGGCCATTGGGTCGGAAAGCAAAGAAAATTCTGATTGTTGATGATGAGGAGAACGCCCGTATCGGCCTGAGCAAGCTCCTGGCTCAGGAGGGGTACGAGGTCGAGAGCGTCGCCAATGGCCTTGAGGCCCTGGAGTTCCTTGGCCACAACAAGGTGAATCTGGTCATCAGCGACATCAATATGCCGCAAATGAACGGACTCGCCTTTCTCCGGGAACTCAACCGCCACCATCCCGATATGTCGGTCATCATGATTACCGCCTATGGCGGCGTTGAGTCCTATCTCGAGGCCATAAATCTAGGGGCATTCGAGTACATTCACAAGCCCGTCAAACTGGAAGAGCTCAAGTCCGTGATGAAAAAGATATTCACCCGGCACCAGGCGGTGAGTGTTTCCTGATGCCCTGGTAGATGCTATAATTTGGACTAAGGAGGAAACATGAGAGACTTCAAGACCATCCTGTTCGCCACCGATTTTTCGGAAAGCTCCGATTATGCTTTTCAGTATGCCTATTCCCTGGCCAAAAAATTCAATGCCCGCTTGCTGCTGGTGCACGTAATCAACGAACCCGTCGACCTGCGGGGTTTCTATGTGCCGCACATCTCCTTCGAAAAGCTCGAAGAGGAGATCGAGGAAGGGGCGAAGAAAATGATGGAGAAATTCTGCCGCACCCATATCCGCGACTATGACAACTTCGAATCCATCATTGTTCCCGGTATTCCCTACGACGAGATCATCAAAAAGGCGACGGACAACTCGGCCGATCTCATCATCGTGGGGACGCACGGCCGCACCGGCCTCGATCATGTTCTTTTCGGCAGCACCGCTGAAAAAGTGGTGCGCAAGTCGCAGGTGCCGGTGATGACCATCCGCATCGGCGAGTGACGAAGAAAAAGATCCGCCCGGCCAGGAAAAGGCAGCAGAGATGCTGCCTTTTCCGTTTTCTGACGACCTTCGCGGAGGGGATTTCTCCTTGTCAAACAGGGTGGGGAAGGGTTATGCTGTTCTCCGCTTCGAGCAATCCAGACGAAGGGGACAACAGGTTTGGTCATGACAGATCGCGTACTGGTGATCGACGATGAGAGGATCATCCTCGAGCTCACCTCGATGATTCTGCGCAGCAAGGGATATGAGGTTCTGACCGCCGAGAGCGGCCGGCTCGGTCTTGAAATTGTCGAGCGCGATGCCCCCTCTCTTGTCCTGCTCGACTATATGATGCCGGGCATGGACGGGATGACGGCCCTGCGGCAGATCCGCGAGCGTTTTCCCGATACCTACGTCGTCATGTTCACCGGCAAGGGGAGCGAGGAAATTGCCGTCGAACTGATGAAGGGGGGAGCCTCCGATTACATCCTCAAGCCGTTCAACAATCAGGACCTGATCGAGCGTATAGATAATGTTCTGCGCATCCGGCGCATTGAGCTGCACAACCGCGAACTGCGGGAAGAACGCGAGCGACTGCTGCACGAGATCGAACAGTGGAACCTGGAGTTGGAGCGCCGGGTCGAGGAGAAGACCCTCGAGCTGGAGCGGGCACACGCGGAGATCCTGCAGGCGGAAAAACTGGTCACGCTGGGACATCTTTCCGCCGGCATGGCGCATGAGATCCGCAACCCGCTCAATTCCATCAGCCTCTTTGCCCAGATCCTCAAGGGGGGCCTTGCGGCCGATGCCGAAAAGAGCTTGTACCTGGAAAAGGTCCTCAAGGAGGTCGACCGGATCGACAATATCCTGGTGCAACTGCTGGCGACCAGCAAGCGCCCGCGGTTTGAACTGCAGGCCGTGTCGATTGCTGAAGTGATCGATCGGGCACTGGAGGCCTGCAGCGCCCAGGTCAAGGCGCAAGGGGTGACGGTGCACCGCCGCTTTCTCAGTCTGCCGCCGCCGATACACGCGGATCCCACCGAAATCGGGCAGATTTTTTCCAACCTGTTTACCAACGCTCTGTACGAAATGCGGCAGGGTGGGACGCTGGAGGTCTGCCTCGACCACGACGAAAAAGCGATTGCCGTCAAGGTGAGTGATTCTGGCGGTGGCATCCCCAGGGAAAATCTCGGCCAGATTTTCGACCCGTTTTTCACCACCAAGGAAAAGGGGACCGGGTTCGGTTTGTCGGTGGTACTGCGCATCGTCAAAACCTACGGTGGCAGTATCCACCTCGACAGCGTCATCGGCGAGGGAACCACCTTCCACATTCGCCTTCCCCTCTCCTTCAAATCCCTATAGCATTCGAAGAGCCCTATGCCCTGCCATCAGATTCGTTCCGCCACCGGTGGCCGAAACGGTGCCCGTCGCCCGGCCGGGAAGGGGGACTGAGATGGCCCTGCGCCTGCGCGAGGTGCCCCTGACCCTGACGGAGCCGGAAAGCCTGCTGCCCCGCAAGGTGGCTGCGGAACTCGGTCTTGAACCCCATGCGGTCCTCGGCTGGCAGATCGTTCGCCAGGGGATCGATGCCCGGCGCAAGCCGCGGATATTACGAATCTATACCGTCGAGTTTTCGGTCGCCGACGAGGAGGAACTGCTACGCCGCCTGGGGACCAACCCTCGCCTGGAACGGGCGGCGGCGCCGGTACTGCCGACCGTCGTGCCGCTCGGCAGCCGCCATCGGGTGCTGGTGGTGGGGATGGGGCCGGCCGGCCTGTTCGCCGCCCTGCACCTGGCCCGCTACGGACTCGGCGTCACTCTGGTGGAGCGGGGTCGGCCGGTTGAGGAGCGGGTCCGGGACGTGCGCCGGTTCTGGACGGCCGGCGAGCTCGACCCGACGAGCAACGTGCAGTTCGGCGAGGGGGGCGCCGGCACTTTTTCCGACGGCAAGCTGACGACCCGGGTCAACCATCCCTGGACCCGCCTGGTGCTGCAGACGCTGGTCGATTGCGGCGCCCCGGCGGAGATCCTGGTGCAGGCCAAGCCGCACGTGGGCACCGACTGCCTGCGCCGGGTGCTGGTCAACTTTCGCACCACCCTCCGCCAGGCCGGCGTGGAAATGCTCTACCAGAGTCGCTTGAGCGGACTGGAATGCGCCGGCGGCGCGGTGCGGGCGGGCATCATCGAGGAACGGGGTGCCATCCCCTGCGACAGCCTGGTGCTGGCACCCGGCCACAGTGCCCGCGACACTTACCGGATGCTCGCCGAGGCGGGCGTCGCGCTCGAGGCCAAGCCCTTCGCCGTGGGGGCGCGCGTCGAGCACCCGGCCGAGCTGATCAACCGCATCCAGTACGGGATGACCGCGCACCCGGCCCTGCCGGCGGCCGATTATGCCATGGCCTGGAACGATCCCGACAGCGGACGGGGGGTCTACTCCTTCTGCATGTGCCCCGGCGGCGAGGTGGTCAACGCCGCCTCCGAAGCCGGCGGGGTGGTGGTCAACGGGATGAGCGGCCACAGCCGCGCCGGCCGCTATTCCAACAGCGCCCTGGTGGTGGCCGTGCGCCGCGAGGATTTCGACGGCGCCGATCCCCTGGCCGGCGTCCGTTTCCAGCGGCGCTGGGAGGAGGCAGCCTTCGCCGCCGGCGGCGGCGATTACCGGGCGCCGGCGCAGAACCTGCTCGGTTTTCTCGGCCGCGGGCGCGGGGCGCTCGTCTCGTCCTGCCGGCCGGGGGTACGGGAAGCAGAGCTCGACCGGGTCCTTCCCTCCTTCGTCGTCGACGGGCTGCGCCGGGCGCTGCCGCACTTCGAGCGGCGGATGCGCGGCTTCATTACCGGCGAAGCGACCCTGACGGGGGTGGAGACGCGGACCTCGGCCCCGTTGCGCATCCTGCGCGGGGAGGATGGAGAGTCGGTTTCGCATCCGGGACTCTACCCCGCCGGCGAAGGGGCAGGTTACGCCGGGGGGATCATGAGTGCAGCGCTCGACGGCCTGCGGGTGGCCGAACTGATAGCAGTCAAAGCGGGAAAACGGGAGTAACAGGTGAAAAAAATCTTCGTGGAACAGATCCGCGAGCGGGACTGGGTCGACAGCCCTTTCCTGGTGCGCGACAAGATCATGGCGATGGCCAAGAACGGCAAGCCCTACATGACTCTCAAGCTGGTCGACCGCACCGGCGAAGTCGAAGGGCGGGTCTGGGACCGGGTGGACGAGTTCAGCGAGCGCTTCGGCAAGGACGACTTCCTCCGGGTGCAGGGGAAGGCCAGCGTCTACCTGGGCAAGATGCAACTGGTCGTGCAGGACCTGGCACGACTGGCGGACGTCGAGGTCGACCTCGCCGACTACCTGCCGGTCGCCACGCGCAGCACCGAGGAGTTGGTGGCCGAATTGCGGACCCGGGTGGGCTCCCTGACCGATCCCCACCTGCGCCGGCTGCTCGAAGCCTTTCTGGCCGATGCGGCGTTTCTGCAGCTCTACGCCACCGCCCCGGCGGCCAAGACGATGCACCACGTCTACCTCGGCGGGCTGCTCGAGCACTCCCTGGCGGTGGCCGATCTGGCCGACGACGTCAGTCGGCGCTACCCCGGCGTCCAGCGCGACCTGCTGGTCGTCGGGGCGCTGCTGCACGACATCGGCAAGGTGGCCGAACTCTGTTACGAGCGCAGCTTCGATTACACCGACGAGGGGAAGCTGATCGGCCATATCGTCATGGGGGTGGAGATGGTGGAGGAGAAGGTCCGTCAGCTTCCGGATTTTCCTCGCGCCCTGTCGACGCTCATCAAGCATCTGCTTCTCTCGCACCACGGCCAGTACGAGTTCGGTTCCCCCAAGCGACCCAAGACCCTCGAGGCGGTCATACTCAATTTCCTCGACGACCTCGACTCGAAGATCAACGGTGTGCGCACCCACATCGAGCGGGATCCGGACAACGGCTCCGCCTGGACCGGTTACCACCGTCTGTATGACCGCTATTTCTTCAAGGAAACTCTGCCCGGCACCGCCCGGCAGGAAGAGCCGCCCGCTGCGTCGCCGGCCGGGTCCCCCCGGGCGACATCCCCTGAACCGAAACCTGAACTGAAAACCGAGCCGAAACCCGAACGGACCACGGCGGAGAAAGAGCGCAAGCGTTTCGGTTTTACCCTGGCGGATCAGCTCAAGGGGAAGAGCCTCGATCTGTTTGCCGCTGACGAACAGGAAAAGGAGTAGCCGATGCAGGTCGAGACGCTGGCGGTGGGTCCGCTGCAGGTGAACTGTTTTATCGTCGCCTGCGAAAAAACCCGGGAGGCGCTGGTCGTCGATCCCGGCGACGAGGCGGAGCGGATTCTGCAGAGATTGCAGGCCCGCGGCCTGCAGCTGAAGATGGTCGTCAACACGCATGGCCACTTCGACCATATCGGCGGCAACCGCCTGCTGGTGGAGAGGTCCGGCGCCGAACTGCTGATCCACCAGGGCGACCTGCCGGTGCTGCGTCGGGCGCGGGAGCATGCGGCCCTCTACGGCATGAGCGTGACCCCGTCGCCGGAGCCGGCCCGACTGCTTGCCGGCGGAGAAATCCTCACCGTGGGCGAACTGCGGCTGCAGGTCCTGCACACCCCGGGGCACTCCCCTGGCGGCATCTGCCTGCTGGGCGACGGGCACCTCTTTGTCGGCGACACCCTGTTCGCCGGTTCGGTGGGGCGCACCGACCTGCCCGGTGGCGACCATGACACCCTCATCGACGGTATCCGTCACCAGCTTCTGGTGCTCCCCGACACGACTGTCGTCCATCCCGGGCACGGGCCTGACACCACCATCGGCCGGGAGAAGCGGGTGAATCCGTATTTGTAGGACCAGTAGGACTCGTAGGACTCCTGGGACCAGTCCTACATGTCCTAAGAGTCCCTATGGTCCTATTGGCAGTTTCCGAGGAGCCAGCCATGCTCAAAGCTAAAACGATCGTTCTCGGGGTAACCGGCGGCATCGCCGTCTACAAGGCGGTGGAGTTGCTGCGCCTCTACGTCAAGGCCGGAGCGGTGGTGCATGTCATTATGACCCGCAGCGCGCAGGAGTTCGTCACGCCCCTGACCTTCCAGACTCTCTCCGGCAACCCGGTCCATACCGATCTCTTCAGCCTCTACCAGGAGCGGGAGATCGGCCACATTTCGCTCGCCGACCGGGCTGACCTCTTCGTCGTGGCGCCGGCAACCGCCAACGTCGTCGGCAAGGTGGCCGGCGGCATCGCCGACGACCTGCTGACGACAACGATCATGGCCACCAAAGCGCCGGTGCTGTTCGTCCCGGCGATGAACGTCAACATGTGGGAGAATCCCCTTTACCGGCAGAACGAGGCGAAACTCAAGGACTTCGGCTACCACTTCATGGAGCCGGCGACGGGCTTTCTCGCCTGCGGCTGGGAAGGGAAGGGGAAGCTGCCCGATCCGGCGGCGATTTTCGCCGAGACGGAGCGGCTGCTCACGCCCCGGGACCTGGCCGGCGAGACGGTGCTGGTCACCGCCGGCCCGACCCGCGAAGAGCTCGACCCGGTACGCTACATCAGCAACTATTCCTCGGGGAAGATGGGGTACGCCATCGCCCGTGCCGCCTGCAACCGCGGCGCCCGGGTCATCCTGGTTTCGGGGCCGACCTGCCTGACCGCCCCCTGCGGCGTCGAGGCGGTGGCGGTCCTCAGCGCCTGCCAGATGCGCGATGCGGTCCTGGCGCGAGCGCAGGAAGCGACCGTCATCATCAAGGCGGCGGCGGTGGCCGACTACCGTCCCGCCGAACCGGCCGGGCAGAAGATCAAGAAGGGGGAGGCCCAGGCGCTGAGCCTGCGGCTGGAAAAGAATCCGGACATCCTGGCCGAACTCGGCCGGATGAAGGGAGAGCGCTTCCTGGTCGGGTTTGCCGCCGAGACGGCCGATCTGCTGGAGAACGCCCGCAAGAAGCTGGCGGAGAAGAATCTCGACCTGATCGTCGCCAACGACGTCACCCAGGCCGGCGCCGGGTTCGATGTCGACACCAACATCGTCCGCCTGCTTTTCCGCGACGGGACGCTGGAGGAGCTGCCGCAGCTGAGCAAGGATGAGGTAGCGCACCGCCTGCTTGACCGCATCGCCGCCCGACGCGGCAGGAAATGATGTGTAGGGGCGCATTGCATGTGCCCTCTCCGCCTTCAGTAGCCCGAAAGCAGCGCCAGCAGCTCTTCCGGCCGGGTCAACCCTTCGCGGAAACGGCTGCGCAGATCAAACAGGATCGTCTCCGCTTCTGCCGCCGGCAGCTTGCCGTCGAGCCAGAGCAGGTTGAGGTTCTTGCGGATCATCTGGGCGGCGCCCAGGGCCCGTTCGCCGGTCGGGTCGGCCTTCCAGAAGGGACTCTGCTCCATCTGCGCCAGCACGCTCATAGCGGCCTGCTGCGCCAGGGCCAGGTACTCTTTCCGGTCCTCCTCCTCGAGAGTCCATTTGGAGGCATTGGAGAGGGAGCGGAGCATCTTCTGCCACTGCTGCAGGCGGTTGAGCAGCATCAGCGAGTTGAACAGCCGCTTGTTGGTGTTGAAGGAGAAGATGGTATCGGAGAGGACGCTGCGCATCAGCGCGTCGTTTTCATGAAAATCCTTGCGGGCGATGGTTCGGGCCAGCGCCCAGATCTGCGGGTCGACGTCGGCCTCGAAGCGCAGCTCCCAGTAGGCGTGCTTGAGCAGCATGGTGTTGAAGGTGCGCACCATCTTGTAGGGAACGTAATAGGAGTGCGCCACGCAGTCCGCCCCGAGATGGGCGAGATAGCCGTAGGCACAGGCCTTCTGCCGGTCGGTCGTTGCCGCATCGAGGATTTTTTTTCCCATCCGCCAGGAGTGGCAGTGCTCCAGGTAGTGGGTGAACTTCTTGCCGAGGGTGATGTCGGCGCTGATGCAGCCGTAGAGGTAGTCGTGTGGGAAGGCGGCGAGCAGCGCCTGCAGAGCCGGGGGCAGACTCTGGAGATTGGCGAGGACGTGCGAGCCGACCTGCAGGTGGACCCCCACCCCCCAGGCCAGGGCATCGAGAGGCGCCGCCAGGATGATGGTGACAGTCAGGAAAACTATAAGCAAAGCCGTTGGCCTCTTGGTCATTTTTTCTGTTAAAAGGATAGTCCACGGCCCGGGGGATGTAAAGGTCAAATGCCCGAGACACTGAAACGAGAACTGCACGAAGCGGCCGCCCAGGTCCGCAGCCTGCTGCAGGACCTGCTGCACCTCGGCGTGCGGGAGATCGACCTGCCCGAGGTGCCCCGTGATCTACCCGCCTGCCCGCCGCAGGTGCGCGGCGTCGATGAAGGCGGAGTGGCGCTCTGCCGGCACGAAACCCTCGACGAAATCCGCGCCGAACTGGAGGGCTGCCGCCGCTGCTCCCTCTGCCAGGGGCGTAAGAACATCGTCTTCGGCGTCGGCAACCCGCATGCCCGGCTGGTTTTCGTCGGCGAGGCGCCGGGACGGGAAGAGGACGAGAAGGGGGAGCCGTTCGTCGGCGAAGCCGGCCGCCTGCTCGACCGCATCCTCTTCGCCATGGGGATGCAGCGCGAAGAGGTCTACATTTGCAACGTGGAGAAATGCCGGCCCCCCGGCAACCGCGATCCCAGCCCCGAGGAGATCGCGGCCTGCGAACCCTACCTCAAGCGCCAGTTGGCCGCCATCCGGCCGCAGCTGATCGTCGCCCTCGGCAAGTTTGCCGCCCAGACCCTGCTGCGGGACGAAACGCCGATCGGCCGCCTGCGGGGTAAATGGCGCGAGTACGAGGGGATCCCGCTGATGCCGACCTACCACCCGGCCTTTCTGCTGCGCAATCCCGCAGAGAAGAGAGCCGTCTGGGAGGACATGAAGCAGGTACTGGCGCGCCTGCGCGAGAAGCCGGAGGCAAAACCGTGAACGAGCCGCCGGCGGCCCTGAGCATCGAGGCGGTACGCAAATTCCGCCGCGCCCCCGACGGCCGGACGGTTGAAATACTGTGCGGACTTTCCCTGGCGGCGCCGGCCGCTGAACTGACCGTCATTGTCGGTCCTTCCGGCGGCGGCAAGAGCACCCTGGTGCGCCTGCTCAACCGGCTCGAAGAGCCGGACGGCGGGCGCATCCTCCACTTCGGCGAAGCGATTGCCGGTCTCGACCCCCTCGTCCTGCGCCGCCGGATCGGCCTGGTGCCGCAGAAGCCCTTCATGTTCGAAGGGAGCGTCCTCGACAACCTGCAGCGACCTTTCCATCTGCGCGAGGAGCCGCCGCCGGCCGCCGACAGCGAAACCCTCCGGTCCGTTCTCGCCCTCTGCCGCCTCGACCCCGAACTCCTCTCCCGCGCCGCCCGCTCCCTCTCCCTGGGGCAGCAGCAGCGGGTGGCCCTGGCCCGCGCCCTGGTGACCGGCCCCGAGGTCCTCCTGCTCGACGAGCCGACCAGCGCCCTCGACCGCCCGACCGCCGACCGCCTTGCCGCTACCCTGCGCGAGGTCTGCCGCTCCCGCCGCCTCACCATCCTGATGGTGACCCACGACCTGCGCCTGGCGGGGCGGGTCGCCGACCACCTCGCCTTTCTGGAGGGGGGAGTGATTCTCGAGGCAGGTAGGCCCGAGGAACTCCTCAACCATCCCCGCACCGAGCAGCTGCGCCGTTTTCTGGCCGAGCCCGAAGCCGGCGAAGAGGAGCCGGCATGAACGCCAGGGCGATCATCGACCTCAGCCTCCCCGATCTGGCCCTCGTCTATGGCCTGATCCTGCTGGTGGCGGCCCTGGCCCGCCTGCGCGGCATCGGCCAGGAACGCGATCTGCTCTGGTCCTCCCTGCGCATGGTGGTGCAGCTGCTGGCGGTCGGCTACGTCCTGCATTTCGTCTTCACCCTGGAGAGCGCCGCCCCGGTCCTGCTCATTCTCGCCGTGATGACCGCCTTCTCGGTGCAGGCGGTGGCGGATCGGGTCAAGCACCGCATGCCCCGCTTCTACCGCATCGTCGGCAGCTCCATCCTGGTCGGCTGCGGCGGCGCCACCTTCTTCTTCTGCAACGCCGTCATCGGCCTCGACCCCTGGTACGACCCCCGCTACCTGATCCCGCTGGCTGGAATGATCATCGGCAACTCGATGACCGGCGCGGCACTGGCCGCCGAGCGCCTCGCCGCAGAAATGCGCGAGCGGCGCGAGGAGATCGAAACGGCGCTCTGTCTCGGCGCCACCGCCCGGGCCGCCAGCCGCGAGGCGGTGCGCAGCGCCTACCGCGCCGCCCTCATCCCCTCGATCAACGCCATGGCGGCGATGGGGCTGGTCTTCCTCCCCGGCATGATGACCGGTCAGATTCTCTCCGGCACCGAGCCGATCACCGCCGTCAAGTACCAGATTGCCGTCATGTGCGTCATCACCGGCAGCGTCGCCGTGACTTCCTTCCTCATCCTGCTGCAGGGGTACCGGGCCTATTTCACCCCGGCGCACCAGTTCAGGGAGGAGGGATGATGGTTTCCGCCTTTGTGCGGTGAGTTTTTGGTCATAGTAAAGGCCGGGCTTTCTGCCCGGCCTTTTGCGTGCCGCGAAACGCGGAACGGATGCTGGGTGAGAGGCTAGTTCCCGGTCACGGCGAACCAGCTCCCCGTCGGCGAGGTGACGAAGATGATTGGTGCGAAGCACGGATACGGCAGCATCACCTTCTCCTCGATCGTGGCATCGCCGGCGACGCCCGTCGGGAAGAGTCCGGTCATCACGTTGACCGTCGCTGCCATGGTTGCGTCCAGTTCGTCGATCGTCATACAGCTGACGATGGCCCGGAAGTTTTCCTGCGGGTTCATGAGCCGCCGCTCTACCGGCACCCGGGGATCATCGGCCAGCACCAGACCGAAGACGTCGATTTTGAGGTTGCCTTCGGTATCCAGTTGTCCCTTGGCTCCTTCAAGCTGCCAGGGCAGCCCGCCACCCGGGACGCCGCGGATCGCGTTGGTTGCGCCGGTGAATGGGCCGCTGACGCCCACCATGGTGTCGAACCCGAGGATATCCACCGCACCGGCCTGCGGTGCGCTCAGCGCCAGGAAAAATGCCAGAAACAATGCACCTATCGATAGGGTTATAGATCGTTGCATGATCTGCCTCCTTTTGTTGGAGATCCGCCCCTCCCTGAATGAATTCGGGAGATGACGGCAGTATCTTTCTATATGTAAATTTTACCACCGATGCCCTGCCGGCTGCACAGCTGTCTGGTGTCGGAAAAATAAGAAAGGCCGGGTAATGGACCCGGCCTTTTGTCGTGATGCGCGGCAGGGGCGGGTTTCAAATCCGCCCTTTATCATCCGTCAGTGCCCGAACATCCCCGCCATCGGAATCAACTGCCGGTAATCGTCGTAGGTGAGCGAAGTCTGCCAGTGGCCGGTGAGCATCCCGCTGCCGACGCCGGCGGTGAAGAGACAGACAACCGCGACCGGGAAGACCCAGGCGGGGAGGTGTCTGCGCAGCAGCGGCGGTGCCATGGCCAGGGCCCGCTGCGGGCAGGCCTCGGTGCAGGTGAGGCAGCCCGTGCACTCGGCGCTGGTGACCCGCAGCCGGCGGTCGACCGGCAGCTGCGCCGGGCAGGCTCGGCCACAGCGGCCGCAGCCGTTGCAGGCGTCAAGGTCGCGGCGGACCTTGAAGGGGCTGAGCAGGCTCGCCAGACCGAGCAGGGCGCCGTAGGGGCAGAGGTAGCGGCACCAGAAATTCTTGTAGAGGAAGGAGAGTCCGGTCAGCACCCCGACGACGGCGAGGGCGGTGCCCGACGGGCGGGTGAAGAAATGAAGCATCTTGACGTCGCTCACCGCCCAGTAGGGGGCGGCAAGGAAACCGCCGAGGGCAGCGGCAGGCATGTCGAGCAGGATGATCTTGAAGAAGAAGGCGAGGAGCAGGTACTTGAGGCCCCGCAGCGGCAGATCACACCAGCGCCAGATGGTGAAGCTGCGGCCGAACAGGCGCCGTCCCCCCTTCCAGGCCGCCTCGGAGAGGGTCCCCACCGGGCAGAGCCAGGAGCAGAAGGACTTCTTCGCCAGCAGGCTCATGCCGACGATGGTCAGAAAGAGGACGAGAGCGGCAGGGTGGACGGCGTCGACGATGCCGGTGGCGAGCCACTGCTTGAGGCTGACTAGGGCG
>DASPGW010000027.1 GCA_035620395.1 Desulfuromonadales bacterium
AGGATCTTCCCGGCCAGCTCCGGACGCTGGACAAATGGCAAGCGGCCCTGGACGGACTGAAAAAAGAGTGCCTCTCCAGGCAGGAAGAGTTGACTCGCCTGCAGGAAAGCTACCGGCCGGAGCAGCACCAGGAAGCACGCCGGGAAAAGGAGGCCCTTGCTGCCGAAATCGTCAAGCTGCGCGAGCAGCTCGAGGCGCTGGGGCGGGACCGCAAGCGCCTCGAAGGCGACGTCGAGAATTTGCAGCGGGTCGGGCGGGAGATTGAGAGCAGGCTGGCCGAGAAGAAGTCGCTCGAAGAAAAAGAAAAACTGGTAAAATACTTGCGCAACCAGGTGTTCAAGAACGTTTCGGCCCAGCTCTCCGAACGCTTCCGCGAGGAGATCAGCCTGCGCGCCGACCGTATCTACCGCACCATTGCCGAGTCCGACGAGGAGCTTCTCTGGGGAGAGAATTACCAGATCGTCCTGCGCGACATGGCGGAGGGGGAGGTGCGCGAGCGCAGCGATGATCAGCTCTCCGGCGGCCAGACGATGAGCGCGGTGGTCGCCCTGCGGCTTGCCCTGCTGCAGACCATCGGCGCCCGCATCGCCTTCTTCGACGAACCGACCTCCAATCTCGACGCTTCCCGCCGCGAAAACCTGGCCCATGCCTTTCGCGCCATCGACGTCGGCCGCGAGGAGGTGACCGAACACTGGTACGACCAGCTCTTCCTGATCAGCCACGACGTCGCCTTCACCGAGGTGACCGACCAGATGATCTGCATCGGGGAGCAGGAGGGCCGGCGGTTGTAGCCGGCGGGGTATTAGGGGCCAGCATAGGGGGAGATAGCCATGGCAGACACCACCATTCAGGACCGCGCGGCCGGCGCCGTCATGGGCGCCTTCATCGGCGATGCTCTGGGCCTCGGCCCGCACTGGTATTACGACCTCGCTGAACTGCGCCGTGATTACGGCGAATGGATCACCGGCTACACCGATCCCAGGCCCGGCCGCTACCATGCAGGGTTCAGGGCCGGCCAGCTTTCCCAGGCGGGCTTCATCCTCACCCTCATGGTCCGCTCCCTCGTTGACCGCGGCGGCTATGACGAGGCGGACTTCTGCCGCCGGCTGGACGAAGACCTCTTTCCGCTTCTCGACGGCACGCCGGTGAGCGGGCCGGGCGGTTACACCAGCCAGTCGATTCGCGAGGCCTGGCGGCGCCGCGTACAGCAGCAGCTGCCGTGGGGGCAGACCGGCGGCCACGCCGACACCACCGAAGCCATCGAGCGCATCCTCGCCATCGCCGTGCGCTATGCCTGCCAGCCCGGACGACTCGCCTCGGCCATCACGGCCAACACCATCCTGACCCAGAGCGACGACACCGTGGTTTCGATGACCGTCGCCTACGGCGCAGTGCTGGGCCTTCTGGTGCAGGGGCATCCACTGGACACGAAACTGTCCGGCAAGCTTATGGATCTGGTCAAAACCGGGGAACTCCCCTTTCACGCCGTGACCCGCGCGGATCTCCAGCCACCCCGCCCGGGCGATCCCGATCCCCCCCGCGCCGGCCGATTCGCCTCACCCGATGCCCTGCTGACACCTTCCTACATGGCCGCCGCCGCAGCGGACCCGGACATCCGCATCGAGCCGGCATGGAAGGTGTCCATCGTTTACGGCATGCCCTGCGCCATCTATCACCAGCTCCCCGCCGCCTACTACCTTGCCGCGCGCTTCCCCGACGATTTCGAAGCCGCCGTGCTGCATGCCGTCAATGGCGGCGGGCAAAATCAGGCGCGGACTATCCTCGCCGGCGCCCTGGCCGGTGCTCAGACCGGCCTCTCCGGCATTCCTCAGCGCTTCCTCGATGGACTGCAGGACGCCGCAACGCTCGGCAACCTGGCCGTCGAACTTGCTTCAAAGGTTGGCGATTCCACCGGTTCTCAGTAGATGCTGAGAGCTGTCGCGAAGCGAAAAGGTGGTGCCGGTTGCGGGGCCATTATTGCGAAGACAGGTCGGGCAGGGTGCCTCCTGATTTCAATGTTTGACATCCCGGAAGGGGGTAGGGTACACTTTTCCCAAAAAAGGGGAGTAGCATCCGGAACCTTCCGGCCCGCGTTTCGTCAATACGGTGGCCGCGCCACCCGGACGCGGGAGCTGCGACGTCATGTCGGGCCTTGCAAGACCTTTGTCCACTGCATGCAACCATGCAGCGGGTAAAGGTCTTTTCTTTTACCCGCTGCGCAACCGGAGGCACGGAAGTAAAAGAATGTACCAGCTCATGTTCGCCTGCCTTCTCACCTTATGCTCAGAATAGGAGATTTTTTTGTGAATTCCCTCTGGATGTGGCTCGGCTTCAACCTTTTTGTTCTAGTACTGCTGGCCCTCGACCTCGGCCTGCTCCACCGCAAGGATAAGGAGGTGGGGATTCGGGAAGCCCTCCTGCTCAGCCTTGGCTATTTCGTACTGGCGCTGATCTTCGGGGCCGGGGTCTTTCATTTCCTCGGCGCAAATGCCGGGGTCGAGTTTTTCACCGGCTACCTGCTCGAGAAGAGCCTGAGCGTCGACAATATTTTTGTCTTCGTTTTGATCTTCAGCCATTTCTCGGTCCCGCCCCAGTACCAGCACCGGGTCCTGTTCTGGGGCATCCTGGGCGCCCTGGTGATGCGCGCCGCGCTGATCCTGACCGGCGCGGCGATCATCGAGTCCTTCCACTGGGTCATCTACATCTTCGGCGCCTTCCTCGTCTTCACCGGAGCCAAGATGCTGGCGACGATCAACCAGAAGCCTGACATGGAGGGGAACCGCCTGGTCCGCCTGATCCGTCGTCGATTCCGGGTGACGGAAAACTTTGAGGGGCACAAGTTTTTTACCCGCCGCGACGGTCTGCTTTACCTGACGCCGCTGATGGTGGTTCTGATCCTGGTCGAAGTCACCGATGTGGTGTTCGCGCTCGACTCCATCCCGGCCATTTTTGCGATTACCACCGACCCGTTCATCGTCTATACTTCCAACGTCTTCGCCATCCTCGGGCTGCGGGCGCTCTATTTCGCCCTGGTCGGCATCATCCACCGGTTTCACTATCTCAAGTATGGCCTGTCGCTGGTGCTCATGGTGGTCGGTGCAAAGATGCTCATCAACGCGGCTTTCGGCAAGGTCATCCCTACGGAGGTTGCACTGCTGATCACCGCCCTGCTGATCGGCGGTTCGATGCTGGTATCGGTCATCAAGACACGGCGCCTGCCCGAAGCGGCCGGCACGGAGGAAGCCATCCACGGTTGGGTGCCGGGCAGCCCTGCTACCAAATCCGAATCCGGCGCGAAGGTCCCGCCCAAAACCAGGCAGTGAAGGGAAACGAAGGAAAAATTGTATGGATGCAATCTGGCTTGAACTGGTCATCGTCCTGCTGCTCATCCTGGCCAACGGATATTTTGCCGGCGCGGAACTCGCCATCGTTTCCGTCCGCCGCGGCCGCATGGCTCAACTGGCGGCCGAGGGGAACAAGCGGGCCCAGGTGGTGGAGCAACTGCTCTCCGACCCGCACCGCTTTCTGGCCACGGTCCAGATCGGTGTCACCCTGGTTGGGACCATGGCCTCAGCTGTCGGCGGCGCCGCCGCCATCGAAGTCATCAAGCCGATTCTTCAGCAGGTCCCCGTGCGCGTCATCAGCAATGCCGCTGAACCCCTGGCGCTCTTCCTGGTGGTCGGCTGTATCGCCTACCTCTCCCTGATCCTTGGGGAACTGGTGCCCAAGGCCCTCGCCCTGGAGCACTCGGAACGGATTGCCCTCGGCGTGGCTCGGCCGATTCGCTTCCTGGCCCGGATCGGGGGGGTGGCGGTTTTCACTCTGACCCTTTCGAGCCGGACGGTTCTGCGCCTGCTGGGAATCAAGGCCACAGGGGAGCGGGCCTTCATCACCAAGGAAGAGATCCAGCACCTGGTGGCCGAGGGGCGGGAAACGGGGGGAGTCACGCCCAGCGAGCAGGAGTTCATCCGGAATGTGTTCGAGTTTTCCAAAACCCAGGTGCGGGAGGTCATGGTACCTCGCCCCCGGATTGTGGCACTGGATCTGGGAGAGGACCGCGATCAGATACTGAAGATCGTTGTGGACAGCCAGTATTCGCGCTTTCCGGTTTATCGGGGGGAGATCGATAACGTGGTTGGATTCATCCATGGCAAGGACCTGCTGGGCCAGGCGGTGCAGAACCCCGACTTCAATCTGGAAAGCCTTTTGCGGACCCCTTTCTTTGTTCCGGAAGCGAAAAAGGTAAACGACTTGCTGCGGGAGATGCAGCGCGGGCACATCCACATGGCGATGGTGGTGGACGAGTACGGCAGCCTGAGCGGAGTGGTCACCACCGAGGATCTGTTGGAAGAGTTGGTCGGGGAAATAGAGGACGAGCATGACCAGGGTGAGCCGCAGCGCATTCAGCGTCTCAAGGATGGCGGCTACCTGGTCGACGCCCTCCTTCCTCTCAATGACCTCGAGGATCTGCTCGGAGTGCGTTTTGCTGAGGGCATGCCTTATGAAACCCTTGCCGGGCTGATCCTTTTCGAACTGGGGCATTTCCCCGTGGAAGGGGAACGAGTGGCGTGGGGGGATTACCTGCTGACCTGTGTCAAGGTCACCCCGACGGCCATTCGAAAGGTAAAGATTGAACTGGTAAAGCCTTGAAAATTCTTGTGATATAACGGCGGCATTCCTCTCGGGGGGCAGAGAGCGCAATTTAGCTGGATGGGTAAACCCGGTCCGGAAAAAATGCCACTTTGACAGGGACAGTAAAAATGGGGTATAAAAACCCTACCCTTTTTCATCCTTACGCGACGGTTTCATGGACCTCGTATCCCAGTTTCTCGACATCTTCCTGCACATCGACCAGTTCCTCACCGTTCTGGTGGAAAACCACGGCACCCTTGTTTACGCCGTCATCGCCCTGATCATTTTCTGCGAAGTCGGCCTGGTCGTCGCCCCCTTTCTGCCCGGCGATTCGATGCTTTTTGTCATCGGAGCACTTTGTGCCACGGGGGCCATGGATCTGACCCTAGTGCTGACCCTGTTCCCGGTGGCGGCCATCGCTGGGGACAACTTCAATCGTCTCATGGGCATCTCCTTCGGCCACAAGGCCTTTCGCGGTAAAGACGGGCGATTTTTCAACCAGAAAAACCTCGATCGTGCCCGGAGCTTTTTCGAAAAATTTGGCAACCGGGCCATCACCCTGTGCCGGTTCATCCCCTTTTTCCGTACCTTCGTCCCTTTTGTAGCCGGAATGGCCGGCGTACGCTGGCGCACCTTTCTCCTTTACAGCGTTCTGGGCGGCACCGGATGGGTGGTGGTGTGCGTCCTCGCCGGTTACTATTTCGGGAATCTGGAATTCATCAAAGGGCATTTCGAACTGGTCTTGTTGACGATCATCGCCCTTTCAACGGTGCCGGCTGTGGCCGAATACCTGAAAAAATCGCATGCCCGAAAACGGATTTCTGCCCAACCTGAAGAACTGAACCCGTCGCCTGAGCAAGCACCGCAGGCTCAGCGAAGCCCTTCCCCTCCGGCACGCATCTGCAAACAAATTCTTTATCGGCAGGTTTTCAGTCGGGGGTTTTTCACCAAAAGCGGATTGGCGCGAAAAGCTCGAAACTTTTGTCGGGGATCAGGGCACGGGGCAGCAGGAGCAGCGTTCCGCGTCCAAATTCTGCGGACTCGACGCACTATCCGTAAATACGGCGACCTGGCCCTCCAGAACCAGGGCTATACTAAATCGAGACCGGCAAGACCTTTATGCACGGCATGTTACAATAACGCGGATTAAGGCCTTTTTCTTTGACCTGCGGCGTACAAAACGCTTCGGGTAGAAGAGATGGTCCGAGCATGACTTCCTGCCTTTTCACCTTCCGCACCCTGTTCCTGACCGTCAAGGCGCCGGGGCGGGTCCGGGATCCGCCCCTTGCTTTTTCAGCAGAACCCCTCCACCAGCAGCGACGAGATAATGAGGAGCAGAGCGAGGTTGAGCCGCCCGAACGGCTCGCCGCGGGGCGGCTCGGCCCGGCCGGTCAGCAGCATCAACCCGGCGCCGGCGGCCAGGCCCGCGGCGGCCACCCCGCCGAGCAGGCGGGCGGCTGGATGCTGGAGCAGACCGAAGCCGGGCAGCAGGAGGGTGACGCAGGCGAGGGCGAAGACCCAGATCAGGGCCAGCCGATGGACCTGCCGCGGGGTGAAACGGGTGAAAACGGTCGGCAGCCCGGCCCGCTGGAAGTCCTCCCGATGCTTCAGGGCGAAGAACCAGAAATGGGGGATCTGCCAGAGGACGATAAGCCCGGCGAAGAGGACGATGCGGAAATCGGCCGGATTCCCCCCCGCCGCTGCCCAGCCGATCAGGGGCGGCAGTGCGCCGCACAGGGCGCCGGGCAGGACCGCAAAGGAGGTGCGACGTTTGAGGGGGGTGTAGACGCCGTTGTACCAGAGGAGGGCGAAGGTGCCGAGGACGAAGACGGTCTCCCGGATGGCGGCGAGGAGCAGCAGGCCGACGGCCGTCAGGGTCAGGGCGAGAGCCAGGCCGGCTCGGGGGGGGAACTCGCCGCAGGCGACGGGGCGGCGGCGGGTGCGCTCCATGCGGGCATCGACGTCGCGCTCCTGCACCTGGTTGAGGGCCGAGCAGCCGGCGGCCAGCAGGCCGACCCCGGCCAGCAGCAGGGCAGCAACCACCGCCTCGTGGGGAGCCGGGTACAAAGCGTAGCCCGCCAGGGCGGAAGCTGCGGTCATCAACGCGATCGGCGGGCGGAAGAGGGGCAGAAGCGACATGGCAGGAATCCCGGAAAATCAGTGACTGGTAACAGGTAAAACCGCAATCAAGGTCGTCTCTCACCCGCTCGCTAGAGCTCACCCTTTCAGCTCACCGCAACTCCTCGATAAAATCGACAATGGCCTCTACCTCTTCTTCCGGCAGTGGGAGTTTCGGCATCACCGGCGGAAACCCCTTGACGAGGTCGGCCTGCGGTTCACGGATGGAGCGGCGGATGTAGTCGGCGTCGGCGGTCAGGGTGTGCTCCCGGCCGTCGGTGATCACCGTCACCTGCCGCCCGCTGAGCCCCCGGAAAGTCGGGCCGACGGCGGGGGAGCCGTCCAGGGAATGGCAACCGAGGCAGCCGTATTTCTCCAGCAGCCCTCTCCCCTCCGCCACCACCACTACCGCTTCCGCATACCATCGCTCGAACTCGCCGGATGGGAGCGCCTCGACCGTGGTGATCATGCCCGAATGCCCCACGCCGCAGAACTCGGCGCAGAAGGCGTCAAAGGAGCCCGGTGCCGGTGCCAGGAACCAGAGGTGCGTGGTCATGCCGGGAACCGCGTCCATTTTTACGCGAAAGGCGGGAATGTAGAAGTTGTGCAGAACGTCCGCCGAGGTAAGTTCGAGGCGGACCGGCCGGCCGGCCGGCACGAAGAGCCGGTCGCTGGTGCGTCCGTTGGGATACTCGAAGGACCAGGACCACATGCGGCCGACGACCTTCACCGGCAGGGCGTCCGCCGGAACGTTGCGCAGCGTGGTGTAGCCGGACCAGCCGTACCAGAACATGGCAAGAACGATGATGGTGGGGAGGATGGTCCAGGTCGCCTCCAGGGGGATGTTGTAATTGGGACTCGGCAGGGGCGACGGGTTCTTTCGCCGGTTGTACTTCACCACGAAGAAGATGATGGTGGCGGTGATGCCGACCAGCATCAGGGCGGAGATGCCGAAGATGAGGAGAAAGACGGAGTCCACGGCTTCAGTGGTGGTCACGAGGGATGGATTCACGGCAGCCTCACCGGTAGAGGACGTCAAAGAAGGTAAAGCCGATGAAGATGGCGAGGATGAGCAGGGCCACCAGGAGAAAGATCCTGAAAGCCTGCAGCTTTTCATACTTGAGGTGCATGAAGAAAAAGATGACCAGCGCCGACTTGACCGAGGCGATGCCGAGGGCGGCCCAGATGTTGAGAGGGCCGAGATGCACCCGGGAGACGGCCACGGTGACGGCGGTCAGCAGCAGAAGCAGCACCCAGACGACGACGAAGGTGCGATAGGGGACGATGGGGTGTTCCTGTTCGGTCATTTCATGCCTCACGGGTGCAGGGACCTTGACTTCAGACCTTGGACTTTGGACCAGGGACCGCCTTTCAGAGCAGTAAATAATAAAGCGGAAAAATGAAGATCCAGATGAGGTCCACCAGGTGCCAGTAGAGCCCCGAATTTTCGAGCTTGACGAAATCGTCCCGGTGCACGACGCCGGTCGCCGTATAGACGGCCATCACCGCCAGCAGGACGGTGCCGATCAGCACGTGCAGGCCGTGCAGGCCGAGGGTGATGTAGTAGAGCCCGAAGAACATGATCTCACCCGGCGGCATCTGGTTGAGGATCGGCGAGTCGGGATAGATGCCGTGGCCGATCTCGGCCGACCATTCGACGTACTTGTTGAGGAGGAAGAGGAGGCCGGTGATGACCCCTCCCCACAGCAGCACTTGTGTCGCCCTCCGTCCGCCGCGGCGCACGGCGCTCACCGAGAGGGCGACCAGCAGGCTGCCGGTCAGCAGAATGATGGTGTTGGCGGCGCCGAGACCGAGGTTGAGCTTCTGCGCCGCGGCGGCAAACTCGCCGGGGTAGCGGTGCAGGTAGACCGCATACAGAATGAACAGGCCGCCGAAGAGGATCAGCTCGGTGAACAGGAAGAGCCACATGCCGAGCTTGGCGCCGGTGTAATCCTGGTGTTCGGGGGCACTCATGGCGTCGGCTCTTCGGGGTAGATGTAGGGGCCGTGGACCACCACCGGCGGCGAGGGGAAGTTCTCCGCCGGCGGCGGCGAGGAGAGGGTCCACTCCAGGGTCCGCCCTCCCCATGGGTTGCTCCCCGCCGGCGCTCCCCGCAGGGAGCCCCAGAAGAGATTGGCGAACATGACGAAAATGCCCGCCCCCAGGACCCAGGAGCCGGCTGTGGCGGTGACGTTCAGGGTGGTAAACTGCGGCAGGTAATCGTAATAGCGGCGCGGCATGCCGCGCAGGCCCACCACCATCATCGAGGAATAGAGGGTGTTGAAACCGACCAGCATGGCGGCCCAGGCGGCGGTGGCCACCTTCCGGTTGTACATCCGGCCGAAGATTTTGGGCAGCCAGAAGTGCAGGCCGGCGAAGAAGGCGAAGCCGGTGCCGCCGAACATGGTGTAGTGGAAGTGGCCGACCACGAAGTGGGTGTCGTGCACCGGCACGTTGGTGGCGGCCGCGCCCAGGACCAGCCCGGTGAGCCCGCCCACCGAGAAGAGCAGGATGAAGCTCAGGGCATGGAGCATCGGCGGGTCGAGGGCGATGGAGCCCTTGTAGAGGGTGGCCGTCCAGTTGAAGACCTTGATGGCGGAGGGGATGGCGACCACGAAGGTGAGCAGGGAGAAGACGAAGATGGCGGTATCGCTCAGGCCGCTGACGAACATGTGGTGGGCCCAGACCAGCGAGCCGGCGAAGGCGATGGCGATGCCGGAGAGGGCCATGGCCCAGTAGCCGAAAATGTGTTTGCGGGCGAAGACGGGGATGATCTCCGAGATGATCCCCATGCCGGGGAGGATCATGATGTAGACGGCCGGATGGGAGTAGATCCAGAAAAGATGCTGGTACAGGATGGGGTCGCCCCCCTTGGCCGGGTCGAAGAGTCCGGCGCCGAGAACCCGCTCGAGCAGGATCAGCGCCAGGGTAATGCCGAGGATCGGCGTGGCCAGGACCTGCACCCAGGCGGTGGAATAGAGGGTCCAGACGAAGAGGGGGAGCCGCCCCCAGGTGACGCCGGTCGCCCGCAGGCGATGCACGGTGGTGATGAAATTGAGGCCGGTCAGGATGGAGGAGAAGCCGAGGATGAAGACGGCGAAGGCCGCCAGTGTCACGTTGGTGTGGGTCTGGATGCTGAACGGGACGTAGAAAGTCCAGCCGGTGTCGGGGAAGCCGGCGCCGCCGAACAGCGAGGCGAGGGCGAGCATCGCCCCGCCGATGTAGAGCCACCAGGAGAGGAGGTTGAGGCGGGGGAAGGCGACGTCGTTGGCGCCGATGTGGATCGGCAGGAAGATGTTGCCGAAGATCGCCGGAATGCCGGGGATGATGAAGAGGAAGATCATGATCACCCCGTGCAGGGTGAACAGGGCGTTGTAGGTCTGGGCCGAGACGATGGTCTCCCCCGGAGCGATCAGTTCCAGGCGGATGAGCAGCCCCAGCACCACCCCGACCAGGAAGAAGGTGAGGATGGCGTACATGTAGAGCAGGCCGATGCGCTTGTGGTCGGTGGAAAAGATCCAACCGAAGAGGCCGTTGCCGCTCGGGGCGAGAAAGCCCCGCTCGTTGGTGGCCGCGGGATGGGTTTCGGTCATGTTCACCTCGGAGGACCGGGGGTTTTACGCCCCCGCAGGATCAGGAAAGCCAGAAAGACGCCGGCGGTGAGCAGGATCGCCGTCGCCGACACCCGGAAGAGATTGAAGACGTAGCGCCGGTTTTCGGGGTCGTAACTGAAGCAGAACTGCGCCATCCGACGGATGGTCGGCCCGATCCGCCCCTCCGACGCCTCGACCAGGGCGAGGGTGAGGTCCATCGGCAGGACGCTGGTGCCGTGCAGGTAACGGATGATCTTGCCGTCGCCGGCCACCACGAAGAGGACGACGGGATGGAGAAAATCCTCCCCTTGCCGCTGGAAGCGGTAGCCGGCGGCATCGAGCAGTTTCCGGATGCTCTCCGGGTCGCCGGTCAGGAAGCTCCAGGCGGTGGCCGGAAACCGCTGCCGCATCGCCTCCAGATAGATCGCCTGGCTGCGACGGGCCAGCTCCGGCGTCTCCGTCTCGTCGAAGCTCACCGACAGGACCCGGAAAGCCTTCCCCGGCTCCAGCTTCACCTCCGGCAGGGTCCGCGCCAGACCCGCCTGCAAAAAACTGCAGACGTTGGGGCACTGGTAGTAGACCGGGACGATGACGGTCGGCACGGTGACCAGGTCACGCAGGGTGACGGAGCGGCCTGTCTCGTCGCGAAAGGCGAGATCCAGCGGGATGCTGGCGCCGAGACGCTCATCCAGCCCGACGGCTCCCGCCGCGGGCGGTTGGGGATGGACGTGGATGTGCTCTTTTTCCGGCTCCGCCGTCTCCCCGTGACCCGGGTGGGCCATCGGCGTCGACCCGGCGTTTTCGCTGGCGGGTGCAGCGGCGGTCGTCAGCAGGGTAAACGCCGCCGCAAACAGCAGTGTCCTGCTCTGGACCAACAGTCGTCGGGTTCCGATGCGGAGGAAAAAATTCATTTCGAGGTCCCGGGGAGGTGGTGCCGAGAGGCGGTGGCAAAGGCGCTGCCGATACGGCTAAATCCGGGTTTAAGCATACTCATTCCGGAAAATAATGCAATCCCGGAGTGGGCAGGAATTGCCATCCTGGCGCGTTGCATGCCGCTTCCTCTTCTGCTAACATGGCGACGGCCGCACAGAGGAGACAGTCACGTGAAAGAATTGCAGGAACGCCTGAACGAACTGGAAATCCGTTTTACCCACCAGGCTCGCCTCATCGATGAACTGAACAGCGAGATCGTCGCTTGCAATCAGCGCCTCAGCCGTCTCGAGCGGGAGAACCGTTCGTTCCGGGAGATGCTCCAGAACCTGGCCCCCACCCTCACCGAATCTCCCGACGAGTAAACCAGCGTGATCGCCGAAACCCGCCGCATCCTGCTCGAAGCCGTCGTCATCGTTCTTCTCGGGGTCGTCCTCGGCCTCTCCTTCAACGGCCGACTGCTGCTGAATGTCTTTTCCGGCCGGCTGCCGCAGACGCAGGTCGAGACCGAGCCGCGGGCGCTGTATCCGGTTCCCGTCGACCTGGCGGCGGTGCGGGAACTCACGGCGGCCGGGGCGGTCCTGATCGACGCCCGGGCAGCGGAACTCTATGCCGATGGGCATCTGCCCGGCGCCCGTTCCCTCCCTCTGGGGGAGATGGACGAGCATCTCGAAGCCTTCCGGCGGGCGGTTCCAACCGACGCGGTCATCATCACCTACTGCAACGGCTACGGTTGTCCCGACTCCTTCGACCAGGGCGTGCGACTGCTCGCGGCGGGCTGGCGGGACGTGCGCGTCTTCGAGGGGGGCTACCCGGAGTGGCGCGATGCCGGACTGCCGGTCGAACAGGGGGCGCCGTGAGCCGTTTCACCCGAATCGCCTACCACCTCAGCCGCCTCGTCCTCGGCGGCCTGTTCCTCTATGCCGGCCTGGTCAAGGCCGGCGACGTGACCGCCTTCGCCCGGGATGTCGCCAACTACAAGATTCTTCCCTACAGCTGGAATTACCTGGTGGCGGCCACGCTGCCCTACATCGAGTTCCTGGCCGGGTTGCTGCTGGTCGCCAACCGGCGGGTCCGTCCGGCTGCCTTGGTGACGGGGGGGCTGACCGCCGTCTTCATGCTGATCCTGGCCACGGTGGTCGCCCGCGGGCTCGATATCGACTGCGGCTGTTTCCGGCCCGGCGGCCACACCACGGCGACCCAGGCCCTGTGGCGCGACGCCGGCATCCTGCTGCTGTGCATTGCCACCTACCGGCTGCGCGACCGGTCCGCTCCCTGACTCCGGGCATGGACGTTCTGCTCCTGCATCCTCCCGCGGTCAAGCCGGCCGAGCCGCCGCCGGGAGCCGCCGTGCTGCTCGCCCATCTGCGCTGCCGCGGTTTTTCCGCCGCGGCCCTCGACGCCAATCTGGCGGCCTATCTTTACCTGCTCGACCCGAACCGCCTCGAGCCGGCTGCCGGCCAGCAGCCTTCCACAGCCGTGCGCCGGGCCCTTCGCCACAGCGATTCGGCTTTAAACCTGTTGCGCTCGCCAGCCGCCCTGGCTTCCTTCGCCCGCTACGCCACCGCCGTGCGCCACCTCAACACCGCCCTGGGCGTCTGGACCGGCGACGGCGGCATGGAGCGGCTGACGCTGGGCGACTATGACCGCGCCGGCCTCTCCCCCTTCGCTCCGGCCGACCTCGAACGGCTGGCGGCGGGGGCGGCGCCGCCGAGTCTCTTCTCCCGCTACTTCGAAGAGGAGCTGCTGCCGCAGGTCGAGGCGCTACGACCGCGGCTGATCGCCCTGTCGGTCAACTACCGGCATCAGGTGCTGCCTGCCTTCGAGCTGGCCGGCCTGCTGCGGCGCCGGCTGCCGGCCGTGCCGGTGGTCGGCGGCGGCGGGGTCTTCACCTCCTGGCGCACCGTGCTGCGGCGCCTCGATCTGCGCTTCTCCTGCTTCTCCCGGATCGTCTTCGGCCCCGGCGAGGCGCCGCTGGCCGCCCTCGCCGCCGGAGGGGCGCCCCGCGGCGATTACTTTCTGGAAGGGGCGGGGGAGATCGGTTTTCTCCCCGATTACAGCTTCGCCCGCCTCGCCGACTACCTTTCGCCGGTGCCGGTTCTGCCGGTCAGTGCCAGCCGGGGCTGTTACTGGCAGCGCTGCCTTTTCTGTCCGGAAGCCGCCGCGCCGACCCATCCGTACGCCGCCCTGCCGCCGGCATCCTTTCCGGAGCTGCTGGGGAAACTGGCCGGGCGGCACGGGGTGCGGCATTTCCATTTCACCGACAACGCCCTGCCGGTGGCCGTCCTGCGGCGGCTGGCTGCCGGCGGGGCGCCGCCGGGACTCTCCTGGCACGGTTTCGTTCGTTTCGAAAAAGCGCTGCTCGACCCTGACCTGGTCGCCGGCCTGGCCGCCTCGGGCTGCGCCATGCTGCAGCTGGGGCTGGAGAGCGGCTCGCAGACGGTTCTCGACCGGCTGCGGAAGGGGACGCAGCTGACCGAGGTTGCCGCCATCCTCGCCAAGTTGCAGAGGGCCGGTATCGCCAGCTACGTCTACGTCATGCTCGGTACCCCCGGGGAGAACGAGGAGGACGCCGAACTGACCCTGCGCTTTCTCGAAGCGCACGCCGGGGCCATCGGTTTCCTCAACCTGGCGATCATGAACCTGCCGCGGGAGTCGGGGCTGCTGGCCGACCCGGCAGGCGGCATCGCCGAATCGGAGCTGCTCGGCGAGGACGAACCGCTGGGGCTCTACCGCTCCTTCGCGCCGGCGGCCGGCTGGGGCCGCCGCGAGGCGCGGCGGTTTCTCGACCGGCGCCTGCTCGCCTCGTCGGCCGTCCGCGCCATCGTCCAGCGCACGCCGCCCCTGTTCACCTCCAACCATGCCTTTCTCTTTCCGCCACTGTCGACTTGAGCAGGGTGGCTGTGGTAATGTCGGTCGGTCTTATGGGACCTGCGGGACATGTACGACCTGTGGGATCTATTGTTTTCACCGCTTTTTCAAGGTATTCCTGCTCACCATGGAACTCTGGCAGCACAGTCTGAAAAGCAGCCTGACCTGTCCGGAAGCGCTGGCCGAGCGTTTCGGGATCGACGCCGCCCCTCTGGCGGCGGTGGCCAGACGCTATCCGATGCGCATCACCCCCTACTATCTGGGGCTGATCCGGGAGCCCGGCGACCCGATCTGGCGGCAGTGCGTTCCCGATCCGCGGGAGTTGGTCGACGCGACGGGACTGGCCGACCCCCTGAACGAGGAGAACCTCTCCCCGGTGCCAGGGGTGGTGCACCGCTATCCCGACCGCGTCCTGCTGCTGGTCTCCGGCGCCTGCGCCGTCTACTGCCGTTTCTGCACCCGCAAGCGGCAGGTCGGCTGCGCCGTCATGCGCCGCTCCCGTGCCGACCTCGCCGCCGGCATCGACTATATCGCCGGCAACCGGCAGGTGCGTGACGTGATCCTCTCCGGCGGCGATCCCCTGCTGCTCAGCGACGAGGCGCTCGGCGACCTGCTCGAGCGCCTGCGCCGCATCCCGCACGTCGAGATCATCCGCCTCGGCAGCCGGGTGCCGGTCACCCTCCCCGAGCGGGTCACTGAGGACCTCTGCGCCCTGCTGCGGGGTTTTCACCCCCTCTACCTCAACACTCACTTCAACCATCCGCGGGAGATCACGCCGCAGGCGGCCGAAGCCTGCCGGCGCCTGGCCGATGCCGGGATCCCTCTGGGGAACCAGACCGTGCTGCTCAGAGGAGTGAACGACGAACCGGCGGTGATGGCCGAGCTGATGAAGGGGCTGTTGAAAATCCGCGTGCGCCCCTACTACCTCCACCACATGGATTTGGTGCAGGGGGCCGGCCACTTCCGCACCCGGGTGGAAAAGGGGATCGAGATCATCCAGGCGCTGCGCGGACCGATCTCGGGCCTGGCCGTTCCGCACTATGTCATCGACCTGCCGGGGGGGAGGGGGAAGGTGCCGGTCCTTCCCGAATATGTCGAGAGCCTGGGAGAGACGGTGGTGCTGCGGACGCCGGGGGGGGAGCGGATCGAGTATCCCAACGTTCTGCCGGAAAAAGCGTAATGCTGTCAGGGTAAGGCTGGCGCCCGCCCTGATTGGGGTTATCCTTGAAGAGGAAGCCGAAAGACCGGAGCTGTCGACAAGAAGTTGAGGAGGAGTGCCTTGCTGCGATTCTTAGGATTCATCATCGTCATTGCGGTTGTGCTGCCGCTGCCGTTCGCCGCCGCCGCCGACCTTGCCCCTGCCCCCTTCACGGCCACCTACTCCGTGAGTTATCAAGGCATGACCGCGGGGCAGCTTCATTTCGTGCTGCGTGCCGAAGAGGATGGCCGGTTTGTTTACGAAACTCATGCGACTCCGGGGTTTCTGGCGCGCCTATTGGTGAGCAGTAAGGCGGTCGAACGCAGCATCGTGCGCATCGATGCAGACGGGGTGCGTCCGCTCTCCTGGTTTCTGGATGACGGCAAATCGGGCAAAGAGAACGACGGGGCGCTTGTCTTTGCCTGGGATGTGAAACGGGTCACCGGGACCGTGCAGGGAGAGCGGGTCGATTTGCCGATCGAACCGGGGCTGCAGGATCGCCTCTCCTTCCAGATCGCCGCGATGACCGCGCTGCTGCGCGGTCGCGAACCCGGCACGATCCCCGTGTTCGACGACAACCGGATCAAACCGTACAGCTACAGTCGCCAGGGGGCCGCCCGCATTGAGACGCCAGCGGGTGAGTTCGAAACGGTGCTCTACGAGAGTACGCGCCCGCGTTCGAAACGTCTCTCCCGCATCTGGCATGCGCCGACGCTCGGTTACCTTCCCGTGCGTTTCGAGCGGCTGAATAGAGGCAAGGTCGAGACGGTGATGGAGTTGGTGACAGTGGAACGCAGTGCCGGTGGGCAGTAGTCAGGCACTCTTGAAGGATCGGCTGACGTCGCGACTCCACTTCGCGAGCGGAGTGTAGAGTGCTGCGCGGCATCTCCGGCAACGTCCTGATCCTCGGTCTGGTCAGCTTTCTGACCGATGTCTCCAGCGAGATGATCTATCCGCTCCTGCCGCTCTTTCTCACCGCGGTACTGGGGGCGGGGCCGGCCTTCCTCGGCGTCATCGAGGGGGTGGCCGAGTCGACTGCGGCGCTGCTCAAGCTCGTTTCGGGGATCTGGTCCGATCGGGTACGCCGCCGCAAGCCGCTGGTGCTCGCCGGGTACGGCATATCCTCGCTGGTCCGGCCGCTGGTCGCCGTCGCCACCGGGCCGCTCGCGGTCCTCGTCATCCGCTTTGCCGACCGCATCGGCAAAGGGGTGCGTACCTCGCCGCGGGATGCGCTGATTGCCGACTCGGTTGGCCCCGGCCTGCGCGGCCGGGCGTTCGGTTTTCACCGGGCCATGGATCACGCCGGCGCCCTGGTCGGACCGCTGCTGGCGGCCGCCCTGCTCGCCACCTGGGTGAGCGACCTGCGGATCGTCTTCGCTCTGGCGGCGATTCCCGGGGTGTTGGCGGTGCTGCTGATTGCGATGAAAGTGCGTGAATCGGCGGCCGTGGAATCTGCCGCCTCCCTGCCCGCCGGCGGCGCCTTCCTGCACATTGTCCCGCGGGGGCCACTGCGCCGCTACCTGCTGATCCTGTTCCTCTTCACCCTCGGCAACTCCACCGATGCCTTCCTGCTGCTGCGCGCCGGTGAGCTCGGCGTGAGCGCTGCGCACATCCCGCTGCTCTGGGCCTTCTTCCATGTGGTCAAAATGGCTTCGGTCTATCCCTTCGGCACCCTTTCCGACCGACTCGGCCGGCGCGGCATGATCCTCGCCGGCTGGGGCGTCTACGCCCTGGCCTATCTCGGTTTCGCCAGGGCGCAGAGTGAATGGCAGATCTGGGCGCTGTTCGCCTTTTACGGGCTATTCTACGGGCTGACGGAAGGGACGGAAAAGGCGCTGCTCGCCGATTTCGCCGACCCGGCCGAACGCGGCGCCGCCTTCGGCTGGTACAACTTCGCCATCGGCATAGGCGCCCTGCCGGCCAGTCTGCTCTTCGGGGCGATCTGGCAGCAGTTCGGACCGCAGGCGGCCTTCGGTTTCGGGGCCGGGCTGGCCGCGCTGGCGGCACTGCTGTTGTGGGGGCTGGTCAGGGAAAGAGGCGACGGGGGGCTTCGCCCGCCAGGCAGGGCGGCTACAACTCCTCCGGCGTAAACGCCACCACTTCATCGATGCTTTCGGCGCCGGTGAGGAGCGTCACCAGCCGGTCGACTCCGAGGGCGATGCCGGCGGCGTCGGGCATGGTTGCCAGCTCACGGAGGAATTTTTCGGGGGTGGGATAGGGGGCCTTGCCGGCGGTGCGTCGTTGCGCCTCTTCCCGCTCGAAGCGCTGACGCTGTTCGACCGGGTCGGTGAGCTCGGAGAAGGCGTTGGCGAGCTCGACCCCGGCGATGTAGAGTTCGAAGCGCTCGGCGACGCCCGGGTTGCCGGGTTTTTTGCGGGCGAGGGCGGCGAGGGAGGCCGGGTACTCGGTGAGGAAGGTCGGCCTGGTCAGCCCCAGGCGCGGTTCGATCTCGAAGGCGATGAGCTCGTCGAAGCGGCCGGCGGCGAGGGCATCCTCCAGCGAGAGCGAACCGTGGCGGGTGAAGGCCTCGGCGACGGTGAGCCGCTCCCAGGGCGGGGTGAGGTCGATGGTCGCGCCGCCGCAAGTCAGTTCCCCGGCCGGGACCAGCGCCGCCAGCAGGGCCTCGCACTCGGTCATCAGCGCCGTGTAATCGACCCCCGCCCGGTACCATTCGAGCATGGTGTACTCGGGGAGATGTCGGCTGCCACGTTCGCCGGCGCGCCAGCAGCGGCAGATCTGGAACAGGCGCTCGTAACCGGCGGCGAGCAGGCGCTTCATGCAGAGCTCGGGAGAGGTATGCAGGAACCAGTCGCCGGCGGGGACGGCGTCGATGTATCCCTCGGGGGCGTTGCCGGGGATGCGGTGCGGGGTCTCCACCTCGAGGTAGCTCCGGTCGACGAAGAAGGCCCGGATCGTCTGGACGATCCGGGCCCTTTCATTGAGTTTGTGCCGCTTGCGGGCGAGCTGCCAGTTGGGTTCCATGCAGGTCCATTTAAGTCCCCCTTTGTAATGGGGGATTTAGGGGGATTTTGCAAGGTCGGACGATCAAATCCTCCCTGTCCCCCTTTGCCAAAGGGGGGAGTGCTTATTCCTTCACCCGCGTGACGTAGTCCCCGGTGCGGGTGTCGATCTGGATCAGGTCGCCCGTTTCGACGAAGGAAGGGACGGCGAGGGTATAGCCGCTCTCGGTCGTAGCCGGTTTGTTGTTGCCGGCGGCGGTGTCCCCCTTGACCCAGGGGTCGGCCTGGGTGATGCGCAGGGTGACGAAGTTGGGGAGGGTGATGCCGATGCCGCGGCCGTTGAAGAGCAGGATTTTGACATCCATGTTGTCCTTGAGGAAGTAGTGATCGTCCCCCAGGGTCTCTTCGTCGAGCGTGACCTGCTCGTAGCTCTTGTTGTCCATGAAGACATAGCCCGACTCGTCCCGGTAGAGAAACTGCATGTCGCGGTCCTCCAGGGCGGCGGGGTCGAAGGACTCGCCCGAACGGTAGGTGCGGTCGAAGAGCGAGCCGGTGATCATGTTGCGCAGCTTGCACTTGTAAAGGGCCTGGCCCTTGCCGGGCTTGGTGAAGTCGAAGGCGACAATGACGTGGGGCTCGCCGTCGATCATGAGCTTGAGGCCCTTTTTCAGGTCGGCACAGGTGTACATGGGTTGTTCTCCTTCAGTTTATTTCGGACAGAGCCGGGACAGACGAAAAACCGAATTTAACCATACTTGCCCCCGTTTTGTCATCGAAAATTTCCGCCTGGGGCGATTGTCTTCTCCCGGCCGGTATGATACATTCCCGCAATTCGACCCGCTCAAAACCGAAGGAGAATCCCATGCTCACCACTGCCGATTTCAAGCGCGGGCTGGTCATCCAGCTCGACAACGCCCCCTGTCTGCTCCTCGATATGACCACCCAGTCCCCTTCCGCCCGCGGCGGCAATACGCTGGTCAAGACCAAGTACCGCAATCTGCTCACCGGACAGGTGCTGGAGAAGACCTTCAAAGCCGGCGATAAGGTCGATGAGGCTGATTTCGAGCGGCGCAAGGGGCAGTTCCTCTATCCGGCCGGGGACGGCGGCGTCTTCATGGATCTCGAAACCTACGAGCAGTACGAGCTGGGCGCCGAGATGTTCGAGCCGGTGCAGGGGTTTCTGCTGGAGGGCGCCGAGGTGCAACTCGGCCTGTTTCAGGGGCGGGTGGTCAGCGTCGACCTGCCGATGACGGTGGAGTTGGTTGTCACCGAAACCGCTCCGGCCATCAGGCACGCCACCGCCACCGCCCAGACCAAGGAGGCGGTGCTGGAGACGGGGATGAAAATCCAGGTGCCGGGTTACCTGGAGTCGGGGGAAAAGATCAAGGTCGACACCCGCGACGGCCGATTTATTTCAAGAGCGTGAGACAATTGGTCGGTTATGGCAGAATGCTAAGGCTCCAGAGACGACTTGTCCTGGAGCCTTAGCATTTTCGTTGTAGGGGGACCTATCTCCAGAAATCCGACGTCAATTGGCATCTTTTCAGAACCGATAATTTCTGGGGTCTTTGGCACAACAATCACGGTATGAGAACATGCAGTAGAAAAAATTACAAAAGTTGTTACTAATAATGAAAATAATATATTTTTTTATTTTAGCTTTTTCATGGTTCACCTTTTTTTATTTGTGGTTTTGTGCTGCCCGTATTAAAGCAATAGTTGAAAAGTAAACCAGAAAGCCGATCACAAAACTTATGATAATTGTTCCACTCAACCAGTAAGTTATTAAAAGAGTAAAAAATCCAAAAATAATTCCTGTTGACATGTCTCTGCCAATCCATTGCCTGCGAGGGGATTCGGTTTGTTGACAGGTCAATGTGTGATGCTCGCCGGAAGGTTCCCCGAATCGATCATCGACTTTTGTCCTATCTGCTCAATGTAATGGGAG
>DASPGW010000028.1 GCA_035620395.1 Desulfuromonadales bacterium
GATTGGGTCGGTTCCTGATGAATGCCATGCTGGCGTCTGGCGGATATCCGTGGACGGTTATTCGGATCGAACAGCGAGCTGATTATATGAAAGCTCTCGAATCGGCGAGCTCACAGGGCGAAATAAAGGCTTTCGCGGAACTTATTGCCAATTCGATGAAGGCCTAGGCATGCCTGATCAGTCACAAGGTGGGGTCACATCTTTTCTGTTGACAAATTCAAGCGCCCACTGGAAGTGACGTGAAGGGGGACGTAGGTAACTTATGTAACTTTTCCCTTCCTGATGGCGCAACAAGTTACATAAGTTACCAACGTCCCTTCGCGTTGCGTTGGGGGCTACGACTTGTTTCGACCACAAGATTTGCTATGCTTGTTTCCCAAAAAGGTCGGCGAGGGGAAACCCGACAGTTGGCAGGCATTCTCCTAAATCCATTCCCCCGAGGAGGTCTTCATGAACAGTTTCGGAAAAACAGCGGCGGGGTTTTGTTTGGCACTTGTTCTGCTGGCAGGCGTCGCTTTGGCCAGTGAAAAAGGCCATGAAGGTCATTCGGAGGCGGCGATGACCATGCACCACATGCACATGATGCTCAATCATGCCGTGGAAATGGCGGCAGAAGGGTCCGAGTTGGTTATGCTGGGCCAGATGAACATGGCCAAAGGGGTTGACGAGATCAGCATCAAGCATGGCCAAATGATGATCGAGGACGCCGAGAAAATGGTCAGGGATACATTGGGCGGCAAGGCAATGAAAGATCTGCATCAACACGGTCATGGCCCGGAGGCCTCCGCCGATATGGCCTACACCCATGAGCTTGGCAAGGCTGCCTTGGAATACATTGAACTTCTGAAGAAAATGTCCAGCGCCCCTGCGCACCATTGATTGTTTGACAAGAGCAGCACGAGTTTTATGCCGCAAAATGGTTATTGACCATCCCTTGTTCCGAAAGGCCCGCCGATGGGCAGGCGGGTCTTTTTCATTCAGCACGATTTACAGGATTGTCTCGTCAGCTACCCAAACCGCGGCCTAAATGGCGTCTGCAAAATGGTTCTGCCTTCCCCTGATCGGCAAACGAGCAAAAGGAGAGAAGAGATGAGTCGAACGGTTCTCGGCATCGTCGGAAGCTACCGCAAGGGCGGCACCATCGACCAGGCGGTCTCGGCGGTGCTGGCTGCCGCGGCGGAGCGTGGAGCCGCCACCGAAAAGATCTACCTGCTCGACTCGCGCATCGAGTTCTGCACCAACTGCCGCAGTTGCACTCAACACCCCGGACCCGATCCCGGTCGGTGCTACCTCGAAGACGATATGGCCGGACTCATCGAGAGGATCGTGGGCGCCGACGCCCTGGTTCTTGGGGCCCCGGTCAACTTCGGCAATGTCAACGCTCTGACCCAGCGGTTCCTGGAGCGGCTGGCCGGCTACTCCTTCTGGCCCTGGGGACAGCCGGCGCCGAAGATGCGCAAGAAAGGCCGGCCGCCGAAACCGGCCGTGCTCGTCACGGCGAGCGCCATGCCGGCAATCATGGGGAGGCTGTTCACCGGCTCCCTGCGAGGATTGAAACTGGGTGCCGCCGCCGTCGGGGCCAAGCCCGTCGCCACCCTGTTCGTCGGTCTCGCCGCCCAGCGGGAGCACCATGAACTGTCAGCGCGAATGATCCACAACGCCCGCAGCGCCGGGCAAAAGCTGGTGGCGCGGCGATAACCGCGTCACCTCCCCGGCACCGCCCACCTGCGGTATAATTTCCTTGTACCCTGCCGGAGGCGCCCAATCAGGTGCGCCCGGCCCCATCCCCCCACGAAACAGTCCGCGCCCGCGAAAGGTAGTGCTCATGCGCTTCCACCGGACCCTCGGTCAACATTCCTACTCCTTCGACAGCCTGAAGAGCCTCATGGCCAAGGCCAGCCCGGAGCGCTCGGGGGACCGGCTGGCGGGCGTCGCCGCGGCCAGCATGGAGGAGCGCGTCGCCGCCCAGCTCTGTCTGGCGGAGGTGCCGCTCAAGACCTTTCTCGAAGAGCCGCTTATTCCCTACGAGGCGGACGAAGTCACGCGCCTGATTGTCGATACCCACGACCCGGCGGCGTTGGCGCCGGTCGGCTCCTTCACGGTCGGCGAACTGCGCGAATGGCTGCTCTCCTACGAGACCGGCGAGGCCGAGCTCAAGGCCGTTGCGCCCGGGCTGACGCCCGAGATGGCGGCGGCCGTCTCCAAAATCATGCGCAACCAGGACCTCATCCTGGCGGCGAAGAAATGCCGCGTGGTGACGGCCTTCCGCGATACCATCGGCCTGCCGGGCCGCTTGTCCGTTCGCCTGCAGCCCAACCATCCGACGGACGATGCGCGCGGCATCGCGGCCGCGATTCTCGATGGACTGCTCTACGGCGCCGGCGATGCCGTGATCGGCATCAACCCCGCCTCCGACAGCCTGCAGAAAGTCTGTGCGCTGCTGGAGATGATCGACGAGTTGCGCTGCCGCTTCGACATCCCGACCCAATCCTGCGTCCTGGCCCATGTCACGACCACCCTGGCGGCCATGCAGCGCCGGGCGCCGGTCGACCTCGTCTTCCAGTCCATCGCCGGCACCGAAGCCGCCAACCGGAGCTTCGGGATCACCATCAAGCTTCTGGAGGAGGCGCGCGAGGCGGCATTGTCGCTCCGCCGCGGCACGGTCGGGGACGATGTGATGTATTTTGAGACCGGGCAGGGGAGCGCGCTCTCGGCCGCTGCCCATCACGGTGTCGACCAGCAGACCTGCGAGGCGCGCGCCTACGCCGTGGCGCGGCACTTCAAGCCGTTGCTGGTGAATACGGTCGTCGGCTTCATCGGCCCTGAATACCTCTACGACGGCAAACAGATCATCCGCGCCGGCCTCGAGGATCATTTCTGCGGCAAGCTGCTCGGCGTGCCGATGGGATGCGATGTCTGCTACACCAACCACGCCGAGGCCGACCAGGACGATATGGACAACCTCCTGACGCTCCTCGGGGTGGCCGGGTGCAATTACCTCATGGGCGTCCCGGGGGCGGACGACATCATGCTCAATTACCAGAGCACCTCTTTTCACGATGTCCTTTACCTGCGCCAGGTCCTGGGGCTCAAGCCCGCCCCTGAATTCGAAGCATGGCTGGAGGCCATGGGGATCATGCGCGAAGGGCAACGATTGCTGCCCGTTGGCGAACGCAACCGGCTGTTGGAGGCATATCTGCCGGGGGGCTGA
>DASPGW010000029.1 GCA_035620395.1 Desulfuromonadales bacterium
GGCGAAGGCGAGGCAGGCCACGGCGTAGGGGTCGCCGGAGCCGCTGAAGAGCTTGCCGATGTCTCCTTTGAGCATGCTGTAGGCGTAGAGAATGCCGAGGGCCAGATTGATACCGGTGCCGGCGAGGACCACTGTCCACCCTTTGCGCAGTGTGTTTTCCTGTTTCATTTTAGCCTCCTTGGTGGGATAAGGGTTTTCGTCGAAGCCAGCGGACACGAAGCGAACATGAAAAGGTAAGGGCCACTTTGCCTTGAACGCTGGAATAAGCGGCTTGCCGCCAACGGCTCCCGCGAAGTGCGGCTGGTGGGCGCGCGGCGGCGCCAAATTTTCCGTTGCCTCCATGTGTGGCAAAGCTTCGTGCGGGAAGCGAACGGCCAATTCCTGATATTTCGAACACTCCGCGTGGCGACAGTTGCAATACGTCACCATTATCCGGACATCGTCAGGTGAGATGTATCCGCACCCGACATCGCAGTAATCATCGCCTTTGCGGAAAAACGGGCAGACCTTCTTATTCTGCATGGTAGCCCCTTCATCGGTTTTTTTAGTTCATACTCGGCCAACTCTTGTATACGTATTGAGCAACCGCCATACCAATGTTTTATATCGTTCAAATAATTCAATAAAAATAAATGATTTCATATAGTTAAAAATCAAACTCAAACATCGGATAGCATCGCTTGTTTTCGCAGCGATGCAAAAAATCAGGTTTTTAAAAATGGATGGGGGTGCAGGGAAAGATGAGAAAAAGTGAGCAGAGATGGCCCGCAGGCTTGCGGAAGCGTCATGCAGACATGAGCGCAGCGATGCAAAACGACGTTTTGCATCGCTGCGAGGTTATCCGGAGGGGATTTGCAAAATTGCGAAAAGGTGCTGGACAGAACGACAGCGGGAAAATCGAACCGGCATCCTGCCGGGGCGAGGCATCCGTTATTTAAAACTAACTCTTTTAACCCCGGGCAGACCGGCGATCACCGATGTCAGCTCCCGCCCCATCCGCCGGCGATGTTGCGTAAGAATGAAGTCGTAGCCGACTTCCCCCATTCCCAGGTCGAGACTGGAGCTGACGTCGGAAATCCGCAGTTTGTTCTCGCGAAAGATTCGCTCGAGCTCCGGATAAATATCCTTGTCGCTGCCGGCGACAACCGTCAGAAAAAGATAACGGTCCTTCTTGATGACCGGCTCCAGCTTCTTGAGGAAGAACAGACTGAAGAACGCCAGCATGGTCGTAAGGACGGCAGGTCCGAATAGCCCCATGCCGCAGGCCATCCCGAGTCCAGCAACCACCCAGAGGCTGGCAGCAGTGGTCAAGCCACGAACATTGACACCCTCCTTGAGAATGACGCCGGCACCGAGGAAACCGATCCCGGCGATAATCTGTGCCGCCGTCCGCGAGGGATCGAGGCGCACTGCGGAGTCGACCCCCAGGTCACCGTATTTCAGATGGAAGGCCTCGGAAATGATCATCATCAGGCAGGAGCCGACGGTAACCAGCAGGTGGGTGCGCAGACCGGCCGGACGGCCGTGCATTTCCCGCTCGAAGCCGATAATGCCGCCGGCCAGGGCAGCCAGCAGGAGTTTGACCGTAATGGAGAGTTCGTAACTGCCATGCCAGGTGTTTTCGAAGAACATCATTTATCCCCGGTCGTTTTTACTGATCCCCTGCTTTACACTCAATATTACCTTCTTTCCCATGATCTTCGAGCGGCAGCTCGTACCAGCCATCGAACATCGGGAAGTAGAGGGCTGTGCGGACCGCCCTGTCGGGCTCCAGGCTGCGGAACAGGGCGGCGTACCTGGCCAACTGTTCCTGGTAACATTCCCTCTCGCGCTGATAGAAAACCGCGTGATCTTCGTTTTTTAAGGGTAAGCCCGTCTTGTAATCGATGACCCAGCGGGTGCCCTCCGCATCAACAAATGTTCGGTCGAGAACCGCATGGACCAGCTCTCCATCGAGCATCCCGGCCAAAGGATACTCACTGGCAGCTTCCAGATGCGCCGCCAGCAGCCAGCGACCCCGCTGACTGTCGAGGACAGCTTGCAACGCCCGGCGAATCTTTCCCGTACTATCCGGAAACCATGTCGCCGCAACACCCAGAGCAATCAACTGGCGGCGGATGGGAAGTTCCATCTGGTCCAAGCGCTCGCGAGGCCAGCTCGCCAGTCCGTCGCGGGCGATGCGCTCGAGCCAGTAATGCACCACCGTACCGATGTGGCGTCCCAGGTCCCCGTTCCGGCCGGAGAACCCGGCTTCGTCGGCTGGCATCTGGCGCACAGCCGAGGCTCTGCCGGCAACGGCAGCGTATTTCACCGGAGCGGCAACCAGAGTCGGCAGCTTCCAGTCGGCCGGCAGCCGCCGCAGTGGCAGGGCCGGTGGAAAACTCTCCGCGGCGATGGTGGCCGGCTCTCCTGGTGCCTCGGGGACAAAAGCTTCAGAGACGGCAGGCCAGAGCTTGTCGAGCAGGGAGCCAGCCTCGGGTCGGGCCTCACCGTTCTGATTGTGGGTGACATGTCCGAGCAGGTGGAGCCTGTTTTTGGCGCGGGTGGCGGCTACATAGAGCAGACGGGTGACTTCGAGTTCCGCCTTTTCTTTTTCCAGACGGCCGATCATGTCATAGATGGGATCGCGGCTGTTTTCTCCCCGCGGCTCAACCGGCGCCAGCAGCAGCCCGCACTCCGGATGTTCGAGCCAGCGAAGCAGCGGTTTATCGGCCGGGCGGGCACGGCGCCCCAGGCCGGGAAGGATGACGGTATCGAACTCCAGCCCCTTGGCCTTGTGAATGGTCATGATCTGCAGCCGGTTGCCGGCGGCCGCATCGGAGGCGGCAAAAAGCCGCTGCAGACCCTCTTCGAGTTGGTCTAGCGAAACCAGGTCCCCTCCCCTTTCCAGTTCCTCCAGCAGCCCGAAAACCCTTTGCGCGTCTTCCAGGGCAGCTGCGTCACAGCAGGCGGGGCCGCCGAGAGAGAGCCAGCACCCCTCGACCAGGCGCCGCAATCCAACCCTGCCGCGCTGTCTTCGACCTTCCTGCAGCACGGCAAAACTCCGCGCGGCTCGTTTCTGCCCGTCAGGCGTCAGGCGACCCAGAACCTGAGGATCCGCCAACAACGCCGGGAGGGTGGCCTGTCGTTCGCCGCGACAGAGAGCATGCAGGTCGTTGAGCGGCAGCCCGCACCAGGGGGCGCGCAGCACAGCCAGCCAGGCGAGCCGGTCGCCCGGATGCAGCAGCGCCCGGGTCAGGGAAACCAGGTCCCGGGCCACCGGCCTCTCGGCCAGCGGATCGATCTCCTGCGCCAGGTAGCGCAGGCCGGCCTGGCGCAGGGCCGGTAAAATGTGGGCAAGGTGGGGTCGCGAACGAACGAGGATGGCAATGCTGGCATCCCCCCGGCCCAAGGCTTCCCGGATGAGGTCGACGACCCGTTGCGCCTCCCCGGCGTCGTCCCGGCCGGCTTGCGGATGGCAACAGACTGCCGGCCCGTCGCCTGGCGGGTGAACCGCCGTGGCCGGTGCGTAGCGGACGGCACCGCAGGCCATGTCCTCCGTCCCCGGGAAAACCCTGGAAAAACTCTCATTGACCCATTCGACGATGCCGGCACGGGAACGGAAATTTGCAGAAAGCACCAGCGGTTCAAGGGGAACGGTGCCGATTCCGTAGCGCTGCGCGCGCAGAAACAGGCCCACTTCGGCCTCACGAAAGCGGTAAATCGACTGCATCGGGTCGCCGACCACGAACAGGGTACGGCCATCGCCGGGCTGCCACCCCTCGGTCAGCCTTGCCAGCAATTCGAACTGCAGCCAGGACGTGTCCTGGAATTCGTCGACCAGGATGTGACTGAGGCGGGTGTCGAGACGCAGCAGCAGCTCGGAAGGCGCCCCCTCTTCTCGCAACGCCCGCAGCGCTTGGCCGGCAACCTCGGAAAAATCGACCTCTGCCTCCTCGCGGAAAACCAGCCAGAGTTCCCTGGCTGCCAGCAGGAGCAAATCGATCAGGGCCTGCAGGACCTGCCACTGGTCATCGGAGTAGTCTGGCGGCGGCAGACGCCTGATTTCCGCCAGCAGCGGAGCGAGAGCGGCCAGGGAGGGATCGGCGAGGAGCGCCTGCATCGCCTCCTTCATGGCCGCTTCCGGGCCATGCTTGCCGGCAGGGAAGCCGCAGTTCTTGTCGACCCGCCGCCTCAGGTCACCGGCGGAGGTCAGCAGAAGATCGGCCAGTCCCTGCCATATCGGCAGGTCGCCGGAGGTGGTTCCGGGAACCCGCTGCAAACTGCCGAGAACAGCCAAAGGGCGCTCGTCGGCAAGATTGCCGGCGGCGTAACGGGCGACGACCAGCAGCGGCTCTGCAAGCTCTTCGGGCAGCCTGGCCCTGGCCTGCAGAAGGAGCGCTGTTAGGTAGCTGGCCAGGGCGTCTTCCAGCAGGTGGCGCCGGGCGCCAGGGTCGGCTCCGACCAGATGCCTGAGCCACTGATCCCGGCGCTGCAGCATGTTAATCAGCATCGCCTCGAGGAGTTCCATCCGGTTGTCGAGGTGCGTCAACAGCCGCGCCGTTTGGGCGCCGCCCGCATTCCTTGAACCGACTCTCGCCAGGGTCCGCCTGGCCGCCTCCCGGTAGAGACGGGAGGGGTTCTCGGCAATCTGCGGCATGCCGCCGAACCGGGAAAGCCATGGCATGCGTCGCACCAGCGAGGAGTTGAAGCTGTCGATGGTCTGGATGCCGAGCAGCGAGGGATTGTTCAAAAGCTGCCAGCCACACTCCCGGTCGCGCTTGAGAACTTCGTTGGCCAGGCGCCAGGTGCGACGCTCGTGTTCCGGCTCCGGCTCCTCGCCTTGTGCCCTCGCCAAGGCCTGCAGCAGGCGATGACGCATCTCGGTGGCGGCTTTGCGGGTGAAGGTAATGGCGAGAATCTCGTCGGGTCGACGGACCCTGGCGAGCAGTGCCAGAAGGCGCTGGGTCAGAAGTTCGGTCTTGCCCGAACCAGCCGGAGCCTGGACGATGAAAGAACGTTCCGGGTCGAGGGCGAGAGCGCGGACGGCGGCATCGCTGAGCGTGTTCATGACGCCTCTCCTTCGCCGGCGATCGGGCCGGTGGCCTCACTAATCCGGCAGAGGGAGGTGAGGTCGCAGGTCCGGCAGGCCTTCTGCACATCGACCGGATCGACCGTAGCGACACCGATAGCGAAATCTTGCCCAAGAGCCTCCAGTCGGCGGCGCCAGCAGCTCAGGAGGTCCTCCCACCCTGCGATACCGTGCTTCTCCGCCAGCTTCGATTCGACAAAGGCAGCCGTTTTGGGCAGGACGCCTTCGTCACGGGCGACCCCCTTGAGTGCGCATTCGCCCCGGCGCAAGCTGGCGAAGGCGACGGCTGCAAGTTGCGCCTCCCCCTCCCCTATCCCATAGATGGGCAACTGGGGTTCGAGCAGTCGCTCGGCGAGCAGGTCGTCGAGGTCGACCCGGCCGGTCTTGTAGTCGATGATCACCCGGCCGCCATCGGCCAGCGCGTCGACGCGGTCGATCTTGCACCTGAAATTCAGTCCACCGAAACTCTCTTCATGGATTTTCTCGCATTCGACGCAGGTGAAAGGTGTCCGCTCGCGCTCTACCTGCGCCAGCCATTCCTCGGTCAGACGCTGGAGTCGGACCCGCTCGATGGCCACCAGGGCCTGCGGCAGGTGGCGCCCCTTCGTTTGCAGGAGACTGTCAATAGCGTCATTGACACAGTCCAGCACCCGTTCGCGAAGCGCTTCCTCAGTCAACGCACACAGAGCCGCATGCGATTTGGTCATCGCCCAGAATTTTTCCAGAACCGCGTGAACCAGGGTTCCCCGGGCGGCAGGATCGATTCCCGGCGAGGGCTTCTCCAGCGCGGAGACACCCAGACGGTGGTGGGCAAAGGCCCGAAATGGGCAGAGCGCCTGATCTTTCAAAATCGCCGTGCCGCCTCGGGCAACCTCGTTCTCTTCGAGCGCCGGCCCCCGGGAATCCGCAAGCGACACCACTGCCGGGAGAAGGTAGGTAAAGGCCTGATGCGGGGCGTGACTCGGCGCCAGCGGGACTTCGGCGAGCGGCAACCCGGCGATCAGCGGGCTGGGGCGCAAAGCGCAATCCCCCTGCTGGAGCGGATGGCTGAAGACCACCGAGGGAGCCGCCGCCTGCAAGCGCTCCATGACCCGGCGGGCAAAAACAGCTTCACGGGCAGGGTCAGCATGCGGCATGGCATATTTCGACTGCAACGGGATCGGCAGAAACGGATTGGGCCTGGCCGGCGCCGGCCAGGCCTCTTCATGCAGGCCGAGCACCCAGAGATGGTCGAAGGCGAGACCTCCCGCCTCGAGAATGCCGCAGACCTGAAGCCCGCTGTCAGGGGTCTTGGGCTGAAACACTTCTTCACCGGCCATGCGGCGCAGCAGGGCAACCGCCTCGCTTCGGCTCAAGGGACGGCAGACCGCGTCAAGAACGCAGAATTGCGTCAACAATTTCTCACGCCAGGCGCCGATCACCTGGAAGTCATGACTGTCGAGCGGCCGTTCTCCGGGCCATCCGACCTGCTCCAGCAGGGAGCTGAACCGGGCGGCCCAGTCGCCGGGCAGCCGGCGGTCGCGCTCCTGGAGGTCTCTTGCCAGAGAAGTGAAAATACCAGCCATGGTCTTGATACGGATGGGGTTGCAGTCTCCTCCCCCCACTTCCTGGCCAAGGGCCATCTCCCCCAGAACGGGCAGGGAAAAGGTGTCGGAGCGCAGCTTGCGGAGGCTGAGTTCGAAGCGGGAACGTCGGTCGCTTTCCGTCTCGGCACCGCCCAGGTACGGAGTACGCAGGAGAAAACTTGCCGCTTCGAGGGTCAGGCGAGGACCGGCAGAGAGAATCGCCAGGGCAGCGGCTACCGGTCCTAGCTGCGCCAGAGGAGAGCCAAGGGTGAGGTTGAAGCTGCATTCGTCATTGCTGAAGCTCAGCGGCGACTGCGGATCGATTTCCTCGCGGAAAATGCGCTCGAGCAACGGCTGGTAGGCCGCCAGGTCGGGGGCGATGACGCCGATCCGCTCCTCTCCGGCTTCGATCAGACGGCGAGCCCAGCGGGCGGCCTGGCGGACCTCATCGGCGGCGTCGCAGGCGGCGGCCCGCCGCAGTTGGCCAACCGGTGCGGTCGGGGCCGGCACTTCCCGCACGTCGCAACCCACCCGGGCAGCAGCCGCAGAAAGCCGCTGCAAGGAAGGGGGCAGTTCATCGTAGCCGACCAGCAGCAGTTTCTCCGGGACCTTCAGGCGGCCGGTCGTAAGCGCGGCGGTAAGGAAATCGGTATTTTCGGCGGGATCGAGCCAGTCGCCGGCGGTGCAGGCCGTCCGGAAGCGGTCGCGCCAGCGCAGAAAGGCACGGTGGTCGTCGGTCAGCGGATAAGCGGAGCAGTCCGCCCGGTACTCAGCCAGCAGTTCATGGGCTTCCCGACCCCTGCGGGCGCTGGCGGAAACTTGCAGCAAGTCGAGACCGTATTCGGCCGCGTCGGTTTCGACGACTTCTTCCCAGAGGCGCCGGGCGGCTGCCGCGGGGAGCACGCGCCAGCCCTCATCGAGGGTCGATAAGGAGCGCGTCTGCCAGTCCTCGGCACTGAGAATGGCCGGGGTCTGCCAGGACGGGCGCCCCTCCGACTGCATCCGCTGGTCATAAAGCCGGCCAAGATGCCGGGCGAGACGCTTGTTGGCCGTCAGGATGAGAGCCCCTTCAGCCGCCGCAGTGAGCAGTTGTTCGTGATGCAGCTTGTTCGCGCTCATATCGAAGCCGACTCTACCTTTATGACGATTTTCGCAACAGCCAGTGTTCCCGGATAAGTGCTGCGACAACCACCACCATTCCGCCTGCGGCATCGGCTATCAGGTCACCCCATTCCGCCTGCCGGACTCCGGTCAGGGTCCCCTGCAGGATTTCGACCATGCCGCCGAAGACAACGGCGACCAGCAGGGCGTAAAGCCAGGGTTGGCGAATGAGCGGTCGCCATTGGGAAATAAAACGCCCGGCCAGCAGGGTCAGCAGGGCGTAGGCTCCGGCATGCTGCAGCTTGTCCCAGGACAACAGCTCCGAAGGCGGGCTCGGAGGCGTGGGCGTAAGAGAGAGCCAGAGCAGGCAGCCGGCCCAGAGCAGCAGGGCCGCCAGTCGAGCCAGCAGGCATTTTCGGCAGAAAACCGTCTGTTTCATGGACCTCCTCGAAGGGGCTAAAATACTTCATTTCCAGCCGGAACGAAAGGCCAAAGAACCAGTTGTCGTCAACCCGCGCTGGCACATAACTCCAGGAATAATGCGTTAGGGGATTGCCGCTCCGAGTGCGGGCATGGTATATAACCGCATCGACCTTGCCAACTTCCATCCTTCTTTCGAGGATCACTTGAAAGCATCCCTGCTGCGCCGTTTCTGGGCCACCTTCGCCTCTTATATCGTCGGTTTATACGCCTCCTTCATCAACCGGTTCAGGATTTATGGTGCAGAGAATATCCCCCGCCAGGGGGGAGTGTTACTCGCTTCCAACCATATCTCGGGCTATGAAACGGTTTTCCTCCCCTGGGCGGTCATGCGGCACCACCCCATGCAGATGGTCTGGGCGCCAGCCAAGGAAGAGCTTTTCAGCAACCCTCTTCTCGGCGCACTGTTCAGGTCGTGGGGGGCGTTTCCGGTCAAACGCGGGCGGGACGTCCGGGCGGGAAAGACGCTCAACGAACTGCTGCAGACCGAGAAGGTGATGCTCTTTCCGGAAGGGACGCGCAACCGCGACGGAGTTCTCGGCAAAGGGAACCGCGGGGTAGGTAAGCTGATTTACGATATCCGGCCGGCCGTGGTTCCCACGGCACTCAGCGGCCTGAACCGCTGGAAGTTTCCGGGGATCGGCCAGAAAGGCGCTGTGGTCTTCGGTCCTCCCCTGGATTTCTCCGACCTTTTTGTACTCGAGGATTGCAAGGAAACCCACCTGCTCATCGTCGATCGACTCATGTCCGCCATTGCTGCATTGCTCAGGGACAGTCAGCAGACAAAGCAAACGTAGGGGCAGGCCCTGTCCCCGTCGAGAGTGGCCACAGGGGGCCGCCCCTGCAACAGCGCCACGGGTCAGGCCACCTGCCGATACAACTGGCAGCGAGGCCGGAACCGCTTCACCTCATTTAAAAAACCGAGCAGACCGCCGGAAACCCTGCGTTTGGCAACCAGGTCCGTTAAACACTCGTTTTCCGTGTCGATGCCCATGCGGTTGCGAGGCTCGACGAAAACGGCCGCGGCCAGCCGTTGCGGGTAACGCTGCAGAAGAGTTTGCAGGACATGGGCGCCCAATGACAACCCAACAACGGCCGCCCGGCCGATACCGAGATAATTCAGCAGCCTGATGACATCGTCGCTCAGGACATCGATGCTGCAATCACCAGCCGACGTCGAACCTTCCCCGAAAACGCGAAGATTCGGAACAATCACCCTGTACCCCGCCAGCACGAGCGGCTGAATATGGCTCTCCCGCAGACGGTGGTCCGCTGGCAACCCATGGAGCAGGAGAACTGCCGGGCCAGCACCATGTTCCTCGTAGGCCTGTGTCATACCCTTAATCAAAACTTGCATGGTTTGGACCTCCTTTGCCGAAAGATTTTCCGGGCGTGTTTCCCGCGGTAAATACGGCCATCGGGTAAGTGTCTTTTTTCCCTGAACGCCACAGGTTTCGCATCGGCATACCAATCAGCAAATTACATACCAATGTTTTATAAAAATGAATGGCGATAATTTCTCTTTATTTTCGGGGCATTAGATTTACTACTCGAATTAACGGCCTCCGGATATCCGGTTGGTTTTGCAGGATTGCGAAAGAGCCGTTAAGGGTCGCTTGCTTGCTTAAGGATTTTGGTCCCCGCTTGTCACATAAAAGACACCGAAATACGGTGACTTGTATTCGGAAGCAATCCGGAATGCCGTCTTCGCATTTCTGCAAACAGTGTTTGAGTGTTTTGCCGACCTGCGAGGCATTTTGTAATCCTGCAGACGAAAAAGCCCCGCGACCAGGAGCGCCGGCCACGGGGCAAAATGCTGGATCTGTTGATCCGACCGTTATTATTTGAGCCATCGCTCGACGATCTCTGCCGTCTCTTCGGTGATCTTGCGGCAGTTGGACAGGTGTTCCCGGCTTTTCCATTCATAGGATCGGGTGAGGGCAACGCAGCAGGTCACTCGGTGTCGCTTTTTGAACTCCGAGACAAGCTCTCCCGCTTTGCTCCCCTTCCCGCTCCAGCCAAGGGCCATGACGCCCCCGGAGATCGCGCCGCACAGGCACTTGCTGCCGCCGACCCCGCCGCCAAAGGCTTCTGCCATCTCCATCATGCGAGGGTCGTCGATCCCGGTGGTCGCCTGCAATACCGCCTGGGCGCAGTTGAGGCCGGAAGCGAACAGTTCTCCCGCCCTCTCCCCGGCGGTCTGGTCTTCCATTTTGCGTTTCCTGAATCCGAGTATTTTCGCCAGCATGAAACCTTCCGTTCGTTGGGGATAATTTACTGTCCGGAAAAATTCTAACTGTGTCGAGGATACCGCCAACGGCGGCTCCTGGACAAGTGGTATTGTTTGGTGGCCGTCTACAGCTCGGCCTTGATGCCGGCGGCAATCTGGTGGCGGCTGTATTCATAACGAGGGTCGACGGAGTTCTGGTCGATGTATTCGTAGCTCGTCCAGAGCTTCCAGATTCCCTTCAGGGGCATCTCCCCTTTGACCTCGGCTTCCCAGGTCTCGTAGGCTTTGCGAGGAAAGGCGGGATTGTCGAATGCGAAGGCGCGGGGATAGTCGCGCTCCCACCAGGTGAGCTTGAGGTCGATCTCCCCCAGATTGCTTCTATGCCGCGAGCGGAGTTGGTAGCGGTGCCGGGTGAAATCGTTGTACCCAACGAAATCGTCGTCCCGCAGCAGCAGGCCGTATTCCAGGTAGATCTTCCACCCTTTGGACATCTCGTGCGCCAGGGAGAGGTCGAAGTCGTAGTAGCGGTAGCGGCGGTCGGGGCCGGCCGGCACCAGGTTTCCCGCTCGGTCCCGGGGCGGCCGATCCTCGAAGTCGCGGACGAAGTAGGCGAGGCCGGACTCGAGAGTGGTGGAGGGGGAAAGATCGTACTCGGCGGTGGCGCCAAGACGGTAGTAGAGATGATCCAGTGAGGAAAGAACCGCCACTTCCTTGTAGTCGTAGCGGCTCCACTCCCCTTTCAGTGCATATCTGACCGGCGTGGTCCGCATCCGCAGTTCCGCCTGCAGCCCGTAGCGATGGTAGATGTAGCGGTCGCCGAGGTCCGCTGCGGTGACCGCAGTGGTTCGCTCCAGACCCGTATCGCGGTCGACGTAGATTTCCCGGTTGTAGGCGAAGGTGGGGCCGACGGTGACCCGGTCGCGGAAGGGTCCCCTGCGCCCCAGTAGATATTCTACGCCGGTGAAAAGGTCGGTGCGGTAGGTGTCGGCGTTGTCAACCCGCTCCTGGAAGAATTGATTGCTGCGGAAGTCGAGGGAAGAGAGCCAGCGCAGTCTGTCTCCGCCGGCGGCATGATCCGCCTCCACCTCCAGGGGGACGAAGAACCCCGACCTTTTCCGTGGAGAGACGATCGCGCCCACGATGGGGTCGAAGTAGTCGTGTTCGGGCGCCAGAAAGGCGTTGCTGTCGTAGCCGAGGCCGGTCGCCCCGCTCAGGGAATATTCCGCCGCCGGCGCCGGCGGTGCGACGGCTGATACGGCAGCGGCCAAAACGACCAGACAAACCCTCACCAGCTTCATGGTTTTTCCCCCTTCCGCGCTCTAGTCAGTCTTTCCATCTCTCGCCGGATCCTTTCATTGCCGGGGTCCAGCCGCAAGGCTTGCTCCAACTGTCGCCGGGCGGACTCGGGATTGTCGGCCTTCCTGAGGGCCTGTGCCAGCTCCAGGCGCAGCCTCACATCGGCTGGAACGGCATCCACCGCCTGGCGCAGGACCTGCACCGCTTCCGTGTACTTCTTCTGGGCGACCAGAGACTCCCCCAGCAGCCGCAACGCCCTGGTGTTTTCCGGCTGCAGTTCCATGACCTTGCGGAAGGCCGCCTCGGCCTGCCCCGGACTGGCCGTCTCCAGGTAGGCCAGCCCCAGGTCGAACCAGGCACCGGCATGGGTTCCGTCCTTCTCCAGCAGCGCGAGATATTCGCGGATCGCCTCCCCGTGACGGTTCATTCGGGCGAAACGTACCCCGAGGTTGAGCCTGGCCTCGGAATAATCGGGGCGGATATCGAGAGCCTTCCGCAGGGCGCGCACCGCCTCCTCGTTCTTCTCCTGCCGGGCGTAGAGGACCCCCAGATTGTACCATGCCCGTTCATAACGGGGCTCCAGCACGACCGCCCGGCTAAAGGAGACCTCGGCTTGTTCCCACATCTCCTGCCGCAGATAGGCAAGGCCGAGGTTGTAGTAGGCCTCCGGCCAGCTTTCCCGCAGCCGTAGGGCCTCCCGATAGGAACGGATGGCTTCATGGTCGTTCTGCTGGGCCGCGTAGGCCAGTCCAAGATTGTAGTAGGCCTCCGGATACTCTCCCCGTTTGAGCTCAATCGCCTGGCGGAAGGCGACAACAGCATCCGCCAGCCGCCCTTCGCCGAGAGCAACCCGGCCAAGGTTGAAGCGGCTTTCGGCATGTTCCGGGTCGCGGGATAGAAGCCACTCGAACTGGCTTCTCGCCTCCCCCCAGCGTTTCTGTTCGAGAAGGATCAGCCCCAGGTTGTAGCGGGCCTTGCCATACTCGGGGAAGAGTCCGCTCGCCTGCCGATAGGCTTCCTCGGCCTCCTCCAGTTCCCCTGCCGCCGAGTGGTGCACGCCGATATGCAACCAGGTCGGCGCATGGCCGGGGTCGAGCTGCAGAATCTTCTCAAACTGTTCCCTGGCCCTGGCCCGCCCCGCCGCGTCGTCGGGTTCCAGTGCGGCCAGGCCGAGTCGTGCCCGCAGGTACCCGGGTTGCAGCCGGATCGCCTCCTGGAAGAATTCTTCCGCCTCCTCGACCCGACCCAGCCGTTTGCTGGCCACCCCTGCGTTGTAGAGAGCGCGCGCCCGCTTCTCCCCCCCGGCCAGGGAAGAGGCCAGGATAAAACTCGACAGGGCCGCTTCCTCCCGGCCGCTCCGAATCTGGGCTACGCCCATCCGATAGCGGGCGTCGAAATGGAAGGGCATCTGGTTCACGGCGGTCTGATAGCTCCGCAGGGCTTCCTCGGTCCGGCCCAGTTCGGCCTGGGCCTCGGCCCGGTAGTAATGGCTGGGTGGGAAGACCGGGTTGGTGGTGATGGCGCGGTCCAGATAGTCCAGCGCCTTCTGCGGTTCTCCCTGGATCAGGTGCAGCAGTCCAAGATCGTTGAGAATTCGCGAAGAGGGCTGTCGGGACAGCAATCTCTCGTAATGCTGCCGTGCCTGCTCCACATTTCCTTTCACCATGAGCCGTCGCGCTTCGGCGTAGAGAGGATCGAGCACCTCCTCCCACGAAGGTCCGGGTCCGATATCGAGTTCGTCCTCTTCGCCCGCAGCGACCGGGTAGCCTCCCTCTGTCATGGGCTCGCCGATGGCGATGACGGTGACGCGATCCGTTTCGCGGGCGACCCGGAGGTTCACCAGCACCAGGGCCAGGAGTCCCGCGGCCAGAAGCAGCACAAACGGCCAGAACGTTTCCCGCAGGAAGCTCATGACGCCTCTCCCCGCTCTCCGAGCAGCGCCTGCAGGCAGCGACGGGTGACATTCTGGATCTCCAGGCCCGGCCGGGCGTTAATCTCCAGCACCATGGGCCCGGTCTCGGCGATGGCGACGTCGATGCCGATGTATTTGAGGGGGAAAACCTCGGCGGCCAAACGGCTGACCCTGAGAATCTCGTCCCAGTAAGGGAGGGTCCGACCGGAGAGCACGGCGCCGGTGTCGGGATGACGACGAACCTCCTGACGGCCATGCAGAGCTTGATTGGTCTTTCCCGACTCTGGATCGATGCTGATGCCGATGCCGCCTCGGTGGAGATTGGCACGTCCTTCAGATTTTCGGGTGGGCACCCGGACCATGGCCAGCATCGGGTTATCCCGAAAAAGAATAACCCGCACATCGGCCAGCCCCAACGGACTCAACTCCTCCATGGCAGGGTGCTGCCGGACCCTCTGTTCGATCAGGGCAGCATCGGCGAGTTCGTAGGAGTAGACGCCAAAGATGATGTCGGTGATGTGCTTGCGCAGCTCTTCGATGCTCAGCACCCGGCCGCTGATGCCGGTCCAGGACGCGCCGGCCCTGCCGGCGACAACAATGATGCCGCCGCCGCCCCGGCCCCGCGCCGGTTTTATGACGAACTCCTCGTGGGGAGCCAGGTCCTCTCCAAGCCGGCGCAGCTCGAAAAAATGGCGGTAGGTTCCGAGAGTGGCCGGGACCGGCACTCCGGCACGGCCGAGCGCCTCCTTGGTCAGCACCTTGTCGTCTGCCAATGGGAGGAAACGCTTGGGATTAAAGGGATAGACGTAGCCCAGATTGCGCCGGTTCATGCCGAGCACCTGGCCGGCCTCCGGGGAGAGGAGCCAGTGGACCATCGCCTGCCAGCCCTTTGCTTTCAAGGTGCCTCCTTCTGGAGCAGCCGACGGAAGCGGATGAACTCCGAGGCCCGAATGCCGACCCATTTCCCCAGCCAGAGGTCGAAGGCGACGATGAGCAGCAGGCATTCGGGGAAGACGAGGACCAGTGCCTGCAGGACGGAAGAGTGCATGACACCATAGCAGACTGCCACTGCGAGCACGGTCATGAACAGCCGCCTGGCTGCCGCTGCGAAACTGTATTCGGCCTGGACCTGGGCGAAGCGCTCGGCGGTGAGGGTGAGTATGGCGACTGGAAAAAGGGTGATGTGAGCCAGCGCAATAAGCCCGAGCTTCAACCCCGCAACAGTCATGGTCAGCATGAGGATGATGACTGTTACGAAAAGAATGGCCATTTTCGGGGCGTGCAGGATCTGCAAGGCATCAAGGCCGCGTTGGGTCGCTGCACCGAGCAGGATGATGGTCAGAAAGCCGAAAATCCCCCACCAGAGGCCGGTTTCCAGCGCCGCAGCGGCAATGAGGGCAGGCAGAAAGGTGCCGAAGGTCTCCAGACCCACCACGTTGCGCAGCACCGCCGTCACCAGGGCACCGAAAGGGAGCATGAGGATGATCTCCAGCAGCTTCCGGGAAATGCCCACCTGTTCGAACAGGCCGAAGAGGTTCAGGATGGTCAGCGGCGAACGTGCCAGGGAATCCTGCAACTCCGGACGGGGATCCAGGGTCCGGTCGATCTTGTAGAGAGCCCGGAAGTTGATGTTGGGCGCGTGTCGGAACAGGACCAGGTCGCCGTAGTAGAGGGTCAGGAAGTTGGCCGGGATCTCGGCGAAGTGGTCATTGACGGTGTCGAAGGGGACCCAGTGGCCGTTGACGTAGATTTCCACCCACTGGTGGGAGGTTCGCTTGCTCCCCTGCTCCAGGATTACCCCGCCCACCAGCCTGGCCGGCAGATGGAGCTTGCGGGCGAAGGCCGCGAAGAGCCGGCTCTTGCCGTTGCAGCTCGCTTCACCGAGTTTGAGTGCCGTTACGGCATCGGTGTAACCGGAAAAGTCCCGATTCTCGATCTGGTCCTGGATATAGCGGTGAATGGCGGTCAGTGTCGTCGCAATGTCCGGCAGGTCCCCGGGGAGGATCTCCTGCAGCGCCTGCTCGATCAGCGGGTCGGAGACCTGAATGCCGGGGGTGGGCTCCAGATACGGAGTGAAGGCGGGTGAGTAGAAGGCCGGAATTTTCAGGCCGGCCGGAAGGAGATACCGCACGTGCCGGGGGGAGACCGTGAAGGTGTAAAGAATGTTATGAGGCCCGTTGAGGTTGGCCGCCGTCCAGCTGCCGATGAGGTTTTCCCCTTCGGTTTGGAGCGTGAAAAGGAATGTGCCGGAGGCGTTCTGCCCTTCGCCGATGACCTGCCGATGATCGGAACGCGGCAGGAAGGTGGATACGGAGACGTCTCCACCGTGACCGTCCACCTGCAGAGAGAGATCGACCCGGTAGCCGACCGTAGGAAGCAGGGCGGCCAGGGGGTAGCGCAGAACGAAGATCTTGTAACCCATGAGGGTCAGTGGAAGCAGCACCAGAACAAGGAGGGCCAATCGGTAGGAGATGTCCCGATTCCATTTCATAGGTTCAGTCTATCGCCAAGGCGGGATTGTTCGGTCATGAATGCCAGGCTTTTGTCGCCGGCAGCCCCTCTCTCCCCTGGTGTCACGGGAGAAAGTCTCAATGTATTGATACTTTAGCAGGTGGCTCGCGGTTGGCAAGCCTGCCAATCAGCCGGATGCGATCTGCAAGCGGGACCGGCCAGAAAGCATTGCCGGGGCTCGAAATCGACGGATGAAGCTCCGCCCGGGGTTGTGCCCGTCTGCCCACCTGGGCTATCATTCTTTGGAATTTCCCTCCCCGCCCGGAGTTGCTGCATGATCTATTATCGCCTGTTTACCCGAAAGATCCTTCCTGTTTTCCTGCTGGCTGGCCTGACCCTCCTGGCCCCGGCCGCAGAGGCGCTGGAGAAAAGGATCGTCGGGGCGACCGAGGTGGTGACCGTTGAGGAAGCCGGACTCTCCTTCCTTGGCCGGATGGACACCGGCGCGGCGACGACCTCCATTCACGCCGTCGACATCGAGGTCGCCGGCCCGCTTCCGGAAGGAGCCGACTGCACCGGGCTGCCGGTTGCCTTTACCGTGGTAAATGAGCAGGGAGAGTCCTGCAGGTTGACCGCTCGGGTGGAGAAAACCGAGAACATCCGCACCTCGGAGGGAAAAGAGGAGCGACTCTTCGTCAACCTGACCGTCGGCTGGCAGGGAGAGGAAAAGCAGGTACTGGTCAACCTGAACGACCGCTCGGCGATGAAGTATCGGCTGCTGCTGGGGAGAAACTGGCTGGAGAACGACTTTTTGGTCGATGTCGCCCTGCGTTAGGGCGGCTACCGCGACATTTTTCTCATTCTTTCTTTTCCGCTGGATGCTCGTGGCGTTGCAGACGAAATATCGCCTCGCCCTTTCCTTGACGGCCGAGAGCATCGATGACATCCCAAGCGGCCGACAGGGAGACCCCCTCGCGGTAGGCTGAGGGGTTTTCAGGATGAATGACAACGGCCATATCGAAGGCCGACTGGTAGTACTTCCCCTTGACCTCCTGGCCGCCTGCATTCTGCAGCCGGAAGCTGCCGATGGTGACAGGGCGGTCGAAATTGGCCAGAATTTCTTCCGGTTCTTCGGCTCCCTGCTCCCAGTTGCCGATCACCATCAGCAGGTTCGGCACGTCGGGGGAGGCGATCCGCTGCGGTTCATGGCCAAAGCCGCCGTCGGGCATCCCTGGCGGGAAAACTCCGTCGACAAGGATGCGGACCCTTTTCACCTCGTTGAACTGGACTGCCGTCTCGGTGAGGGCTGCGGCCATGGCCGCGAGGTCCGGCGCAGCGGTGGAGTTGCCGTCCAGGCTCAGAGTCAACTCTGCCACGCCTTGCTCCAGCGAACCGACCTTGAGGCGGGTACCGGCGGGAAAGGGGTTGAACAGGTCGCTCTCCTCCGGAAAGGTTACTTCCCCGCTGACCAGCCGAGCCAGTACCAGCTGCAACTGCCCGTCTTCGCGGAAGAGAAAGAAAGGCACCGGGCGGACCTTGCCCGGATCGCTGCGCAGCGGAAAAAATCCGACGCGGGCGAAGCAGGTACCGCTTTCCGGGGTGGGGGGCTGCCCGAAGTTTTCCAGGTAGGCCGGGTTCGCTTTTACCGCTCCGGCGGGCAACCCCGGGGTTTTCTTTTCGCATCCCGTGAGCAGCACCGCCGCCAGCAGAATGAACAGGCCGAGAAAAGATTTTCGCACCATCTCGAACCTCCAGGTAAACGGTACGGCAGGCGAAAGATGAAAGGGCTGCGGTCCCGCCCAGCCCTTTCATCTCAATGCCTTATTTCACAGTGTAATTGAACATGTACTGTCGAGTCTTGCCGTCTGGAAGCTTGGTGCCCACCTTGAACTCATATTTTCCTTTTTCCGGCAGAACGATGTCGGCGCCGAAGTGCCCCTCCATCCCCATCAGCTTGACGGGATCGCTTTCCTTGCCGGCGGGATCCTTGATCTTCACCGCCACCGTCCCCTCGGTAATCTGCTTACCGGAAGCGGTGTCGACGAAGGCGACCATGAAGTGATGGGTTTCCTTCATCCCTACCTTGGCCATTGCCGCCTTGACATCATTGAGGTGGGCCATCGCCTTGACCCCTTCCTCGGTCTCTTCGCCGAGCATGAACATGCCTTCTTCCATCTTCATGCCTTCCATTTTGCCGTGTTCGTGTTTTTCGTGGCTCATAGCGCCGGCAGCGAGCGGAAGTCCCAGCAGGAAAATTGCGACCAGAATTGCGTTCAGTTGTTTCATCATTTCTCTCCTTGGCTGATTGGGGCGGCTTTGCCGCCGGGTTAATTTTATCACGCCTGGCGGCCTGCCGCGTGGCCCTCCCCTTCCTCGATCTCCTCCTCGGAGGTGGGCACCAGTGACTTTTCCAGTTTCCGGGCGCGCCACAGGTAGAAGATGACCGGATAGACCATCAGCTCCATGATGCCGGAGGTGACCACCCCGCCGACCATGGGAGCCGCGATCCGTTTCATCACGTCCGCCCCTGCGCCGTGGCTCCACATGATCGGCAGCAGGCCGGCGATGATGACGCCAATGGTCATCACCTTGGGCCGGATGCGCTTGACTGCTCCGTGGTGAATCGCCTGTCTGAGGTCGCCGCGGGTCAGCATGCGGCCGTTGTCTCCCCAGAGCTTGTGGGCCAGGTCGAGGTAGAGGAGCATGACCACCCCCGTCTCGGCGTCGAGGCCGGCCAGCGCGATGACCCCGACCCAGACGGCGATGGAGGTGTCGTAGTCGAGGGCGTACATGAACCAGAAGGCCCCGACCAGGGAGAACGGCACGGCCAGAAAGACGATCCCCGTCTTGATCAGGCTCTTGGTATTGATGTAGATGATGACGAAGATGATCAGGACGGTCAGCGGGATGATGACCATCAGCCGGGACTTGGCCTTCTCCATGTACTCGAACTCGCCGCTCCAGACGATGTTGTAGCCGGCGGGGAGCTTGATCTTCTCCGCCACCGTCCGCTGGGCGCTCTTCACGTAGGTGCCGACGTCGATCCCCTTGATGTCGACATAGACCCAGGCGGTGCGGCGGGCGTTCTCACTCTTGATGCTGTCGGGATCGTTCCGCACCGTGATCGTCGCCAGTTGCTCCATGGGAATGTGTGCGCCGTTCGGCGCCGGCACCAGCATCCGCTTCAGGGCCGGCAGGTCGCTGCGAAAATCCCGGTCGTAGCGCAGGGTTACCGGGTAGCGCTCCAACCCCTCGACGGTCTGCGTGACCATCATGCCGCCGGCCGCCGTCTGAATGACGTTCTGGATGTCCCCCACCTGAATGCCGTAGCGGGCGGCGGCCAGCCGGTCGATGTCGAAATCGAGGTAGTAGCCGCCGACCGTGCGCTCGGCGATGGCCGAGAGGGTGCCGGGAACGGTACGCATGACCGCCTCGATCTCCGCGCCGAGTTCGCTGAGGACCGCCAGGTCAGGCCCCATGATCTTGATGCCGACGGGCGTCTTGATGCCGGTGGAGAGCATGTCGATGCGGGTCTTGATCGGCATGGTCCAGGCGTTGGTGAGGCCGGGGAACTGGATGGAGGCGTTGAGCTCGTCCACCAGTTGATCGACGCTGATCGTCTTTTCCTCCGGCCAGATCCAGCGCAGGGGCTCTTTGAGGAATTCAGTCCATTCGGACCAACCTGAATAGAAGCGGTGCGTCGGAACCTTCCGCCACTCTGCTTCCGGCTTGAGCATGATGGTCGTCTCCACCATCATCATCGGCGCCGGGTCGGTGGCCGTCTCGGCGCGGCCGATCTTGCCGAAGACATGGTGCACTTCGGGGAACTGGCGGATGATGCGGTCGGTCTGCTGCAAAACCTCCTTCGCCTTGGTCACCGAGAGCCCCGGCAGGGTAGTCGGCATGTAGAGCAGGTCTCCCTCGTACAGGGGCGGCATGAACTCCGAGCCCATCTTCGAGAGCGGCCAGGCGATGGAGAGCATCAGCAGCAGCGCCGTCAGCAGGGTCGCTTTGCGCCATTTGAGGACGAAGTCGACCACCGGGTGGTAGAGGCGGATCAGCAGCCGGTTCACCGGATTGGCGTGCTCCGGCTTGATCTTGCCGCGGATGAACCAGCCCATCAGGATCGGCACGATGGTGATCGAAAGGAGGGCCGCCGCCCCCATGGCGTAGGTCTTGGTGAAAGCGAGCGGTTTGAACATGCGCCCCGACTGTTCCGTCAGGGTGAAGACGGGGACGAAGGAGACAGTGATCACCAGCAGACTGTAGAAGAGGGTCGGCCCGACTTCCTTGGCGGCATCCCGGATGATCTCCCAGTGCGGCTTCCTGCCGCGGTCGCGCTCCAGGTGCTTGTGGGCGTTCTCGATCATGATGATCGCCGCATCGATCATCGCCCCGATGGCGATGGCGATGCCGCCCAGGCTCATGATGTTGGCATTGATCCCCTGGGCATACATGATGACGAAGGCCATCAGGATCGCCACCGGCAGGGTGAAGATGGCGACGAAGGCGCTCGGCAGATGGAAGAGGAAGATGGCGGTGACGAGGGCGACGACGATGCTCTCTTCCAGCAGCTTTTCCTTGAGGGTTTCTACCGCCCGCTCGATGAGCCCCGAGCGGTCATAGACGGTGACGATCTCCACCCCTTCGGGGAGGCCAGCCTTGAGGTCTTCGAGCTTGCGCTTGACGTTGTCGATGGTCTTCATGGCGTTTTCGCCGAAACGCATGACGACGATGCCGCCGACGACTTCCCCCTCGCCGTTGAGCTCGGCGACCCCGCGGCGCATCTCCGGCCCAAGACGTACCTCGGCGATGTCCCGCAGCAGCACGGGTGTGCCGCGCTCGGTGGTCATCACCACCACGTTCTGCAGGTCGGCCAGATTCTGGATGTAGCCGCGGCTGCGGATCACGAACTCGGTCTCGGCCATCTCGATGGCGCCGCCGCCGACGTCCAGATTGCTGTTCTTGATGGCCATCTCGACCATGGTGATCGGGATGTTGTAGGCGAGCAGGCGGTTGGGGTCCAATGCTACCTGGTACTCCTTGACGAAGCCGCCCAGGCTCGCCACCTCGGAGACCCCCTCCAGGGCAGTCAGCTCGTATCGCAGATACCAGTCCTGAATGGAGCGCAGCTCCTGCAGGTTGTGCCGGTCGCTGACCAGGGCGTACTCGAAGATCCAGCCGACGCCGGTAGCATCCGGTCCCAGGGTCGGGGTGACGCCGGCGGGAAGCCTGCCGGAGACGTAGTTCAGGTACTCCAGCACCCGGGAACGGGCCCAGTAGATGTCTGTGCCGTCCTCGAAGATGATGTAGACGAAGGAGTAGCCGAAGAAGGAGTAGCCGCGCACCACCTTGGCGCCGGGGACGGCGAGCATCTGCGTGGTCAGCGGATAGGTGACCTGGTCCTCCACCACCTGCGGCGCCTGCCCCTGGTACTCGGTGAAGATGATCACCTGCACGTCGGAGAGGTCCGGGATGGCGTCGACCGGCGTGTTCTTCAGCGAGTAGATGCCCCCGACGATCACAAAGAGTGTGACCAGGACCACCATGAATTTGTTGCGGATCGACCAGTCGATGATGCGTTCGAGCATGAGAATTCAGCCTTTGTCGGACTTGTCGGACCTGTCGGAGGAGTCAGACGGGTCCGACAAAGATTATTTGAACAAATCGTCCAGATTTTCCTGCTTCGCCGGCTTCTTCGGCTCCTGCATCTTCTGGATCGCCTCGCGCAGCTTGCTTTCGGAGTCGAGCATGAACTGGGCACTGGTCACCACCGTCTCTCCTTCATTGAGGCCAGAGAGGATCTGCACGTAGCCGTCCTCGTCGCCCACGCCGGTCTTGACGGCGCGCGGCTCGAAGCGTCCCTCGCCGCGGGCGACGAAGACCGTCTGCCCCTTGCCGGAGTTGAGTACCGCATTGCCGGGAATCGCCAGTACATCCTTCACGGCCTGTGTTTCGATGCGCACATTGGCGTACATGTCCGGCTTGAGTTCGAGGCCCGGGTTGGGGAATTCGATCCGTGCCTTGACCGTACGGGTCTCGTTGTCCAGGTAGGGATAGATGTAGGTGATTTTCCCTTCCAGCACCTTGCCGACGGCGAAGGGGATTTCCACCGACGCCGCCTGGCCCAGCTTGATCCACGGCAGTTCGTACTCGTAGATGTCGGCGTTGACCCAGACCCTGGAGATGTCGGAGACCTGCAGCAGTTCTTCGCCGGCCATGACGCGCATCCCTTCGAAGGTCTTCTTCTCGGTCACGATTCCGCCGTAAGGGCTGTAGAGGGTAAGGGTTTTACGCAACTGACGGGTCCTCTCAAGTTCGGAAATCTGCTTCTCGGAGATGTCCCAGTAACTCAGGCGGGTGCGGGCCGCCTCCCGCAACCGGCGGGCGCTGTCGGCGATCTCCGGGAAGGGGCTTTCAGCGAGCCGACGGCCATTGTCGAGGGCGAGCAGGTATTCCTGTTGGGCGGCCACCAGTTCGGGACTGTAGATCTCCAGGAGGGGTTGCCCCTTGCGGACCATCTGGCCGGTCTCGTTGACGTGCAGGCGCTCGATCCAACCGTCGATCTTGCTGTTGATCGAATACTGGCGCGATTCCTCGTAGGTGACCAGGCCGACGGTGCGCAGGGTTCGGGAGAGGTTGCGGCGCTCCACCGGCGCGGAGCGGATCCCCATGTTCTGGGCGGTGACCGGGTCGACGACGATGCCGCCGGTGCCTGCCTCCTCATAGACCGGCACAAGATCGTGCCCCATCGGGTCCTTGCCCGGCTCCTCGCGGACGTAGGTCGGGTCCATGGGGGATTTCCAGAGCTTCACCTTCCGCTCGGCAGCGGCCTGACCGCTCGTTCCGGCCTTGAGGGGAGTAAGCTTCATGCCGCAGATGGGGCAGAGCCCGGGCTCGTCCTGAATGATGAAAGGGTGCATGCCGCAGGTGTACTGCGTCTTTGCGGCGGTTACCATCTCGCCCGCCGGGACGGTGACCGCCCGATCGGCATGGCGCCCGGCGCCGAGAAAGTAGCCGGCGGCCAGGGTCAGAAGCAGCAGCAGAACCAGCAGGGGGATGGCAGTCTTTTTTGTCATGGTCATCTCGCAAACCCGTGATTGGTGATTGATGATGCAGGGGAGCAATTCATTGCGCCCCGGGCGTGATGAATCACGCCCTTACATGTATGAATTC
>DASPGW010000030.1 GCA_035620395.1 Desulfuromonadales bacterium
CCGACTCCCACGCCGAACTGAACGTCTACGACACTCTCCGCCGTCAGCTGCCGGGCAGCTGGACGGCGCGGGATTCCCTGTGCCCCTTCACCACCTTTCCCGACCTCCCTTCAGCAGACGCCACACCCCAGCACAACCGGCACGACCCGATTCACGGCATGCAAAATCACCCGCGTCCAGGGGAACCCCTTGCCGCCAGATATAATAAAGCCTATCCGGCAGACTGTTCTTGTGGCGGAATATAACGGAGCTGCGCGCCTTCATCAGTTTTGGGGGAGGTAGTGGTGCCATGGCGTTGAAGGAGGAGGAATGAGCGGTTTTTTGCTGCTGGCAGTCGTCGTCTTGATTGTCATTGCCGTCCTTGGGTTTGTTGCCGCGCAAAAGGGCAGGGGAACAGCTTCTGGCCCGGAAGAGCCCGCCTTCGCAGCCCGCAAATATCTGTTCAGCCCGGCCGAGCGGTCTTTTCTTGGCGTGCTGGAGCAGGCGGTGGCGGGGGAATTCAAGGTGGTCGGCAAGGTGCGCCTGGGGGACCTGATCCAGCCGGCCAAGGGGCTCTCGCAAAGCCGGCGGACCAGCCTGCGGAACCGCATCCAGCAGAAGCATGTCGATTTTGTGCTCTGCCGCCCGGATACTCTCGAAGTGGCCGGGGTGGTGGAACTGGATGACGCTTCGCACGGCCGCAAGGACCGGGCCGACCGCGATGATTTTGTCGACACGTCACTCGCCTCGGCCGGTGTGCCGGTGCTGCACTTCCCGGCGCGCAAGGCGTATGCGTTGGCGGAGGTGCGGGCGATGCTGACGGAGGGTTTTGCCTGGAAGGCGGCGGAGGTCGAGCCGCCGAAGGTTCAGGAAGTGAACGAGGCGCCGGCTGAAACCCTTGCTCCTTTGCCGGTTGGTCAGCCTACAGCGGTTCAGGCAGAAGCGACTGTTGTGCCCACTGTGACGGAACCCCCTGCCGCAGAAAAGCCGGCCGGCCCGGTCTGTCCGGCCTGCAGTTCGGAGATGGTCAAGCGGCAGGCCAGGAAGGGGCAACATGCGGGGAAGTGGTTCTGGGCGTGTTCGGGGTATCCGAATTGTCGGAAGATTGTGGCGGTGGGGAGTTGAGGAAGTTGTCAGCGGAGGACATTTAAAGCCTGTGAACGACAAGACCCGATACGATACCTCCGATTTGCCGGAGAACCAGTTCGAGCCCGGTTCAGATGGGGCGGTGTTGCGCAATCTCAGGGGGATTACCTCCCGGCATGAGATGGAGCTGGCCGAGACCCGGGAGCTGCTCCGGGCGACGGAGGAAGCCCTCGATACCTACAGTCTGGAGCATCGTTTTACGGCGGCTGACATCTGCGCCCTGCATCAAAACTGGCTTGGTTCGATCTATGGGTGGGCGGGCAGATATCGGCAGGTGATGATGAGCAAGGGCGGCTTTCCTTTTGCCGCGCCTATGCACATCCCTTCGCTCATGGCTGAGTATGAGAGAACTGCGCTGAGGCAGTTCACCCCCTGCCAGTTTGCCGACCAGCAACAGATCGCCCTGGCCCTGGCCACCGTTCACGCGGAATTGGTGCTGATTCACCCGTTCAGGGAAGGGAACGGGAGGCTGGCCCGTCTGCTGTCCACCCTGATGGGTCTTCAGGCCGGATTGCCAATTCTCAGATTTTCCCTGATGGACGAACAGCGGGAGAGATACTTCGCCGCGGTCCAGGCGGGTCTTGATCTAAACTATGAGCCGATGCGGAGCTTGTTCGTCGAGATTATCGAGAGGTGCGCGTAGGGCGCTCGGGCAGAGGCTTGGAGATCGCCTGCCACTCTTGCGTAGTCAGACGGATGCCTTCGACCGCCGAGGAAGACGCGACGGATTCGAGAATAGCCTGCCTGCGCTGCTGAGGGTCGGCCAGGTGCGGATTGGATTGGCTGAGAGGTTTCGATTTCATGAGGCGATTATAGCAGGAATCGGCAGTGGTTACACCCGTTTTTCTGGTTGAAACGGTGGTCGGGGCTGCCGCAGTTTCCCGGTTGCCTTTATGTGTCAGGTGGACCTTGGACCCGGGACTCGGGACCTTGGACCAGGAATTTTAGGATGACGCTGCGGGAGGGGAGGGGGAGTGGCCGGGATTTCTGGGGGTGTTTACGGTATCCGCGGTGCAGGGCGACGTTGGGGTATAAAGCTGAGGCGGCCTGACAGTCCTACCGGGTTGGATGTCGACGGTGGTGAGATGGCTATCAATGGGTTTTCAGCTCGTGGAACCTGTGCCGGTTTCAGTCGGAACGTTTGAGTTTGACAGGGGAGACGGGATGAAGGTATTTTCAGGTCGGCCATTTTTTGATCTGAGGTCTGTGATGGATCGGGAGGAAGTCAAAATGGATCGTTGAAACCGCTCGGTGCCGGTGAGGCGCGGGCGGTTTTTTTCAGGCAGAGCACACATTAAAGGAGGGGGATATGCTGGCTTCAAGTGAACGTATCGAAAGGACGATCCTGCTAATCCGTGGGCAGAAAGTGAT
>DASPGW010000031.1 GCA_035620395.1 Desulfuromonadales bacterium
CGAGGTAGGTTTTCTGCTTTTCCGCCACAGTTCCGAGGATTGAGGCCTCCCCGAAGGGGATGCGCACCCTGCGGAAGTCTTCCTGTATCGCCCCGTTTCGTACCCCCCGCCAGCCGCAGATTGCCTCCGCCCGGATCAGGAAAAGAGCGGCCTGGCCAAATGCCTGGCCGAGAAAACGAATCAGAATGTCGCCGATTTCTCCGGGATCCTCGGCACGGGCCAGCGACCGGGAGGTCTGGTCGATGGAAAAGCCCTCGATCCGTAGCTTCCATGGCTCCGGTTGCGGCTCGGCGGCCGCCGGGGAGCCAGTCGACATGGGTTCCGGCGAGCCCTCTGCCGGGAGCGGTTCCGGCGCCGCCGTGAGCGGTCGCTGCGCCTCGGCCAGAGCAGCGGCCTGCGCGGCCGCCTGCCGGTGCTCTTCGATGCGGTCGATGATCTGCCGGTAGCGCTCGTCGATCTCGAAACGATAATATTTGCCGAGCGCCTGCACCAGTCGCACCTCCGGCGTGATCAGCGGCCTGATGATCTTGCCGGTGATGAAGGAGATTTCATCGATGGCGGTCAGTGCCGTGGGATCGGCCGTGGCCACGTAAAGCCGCCGGTTTTCCAGTCGGACCGGTACGACCTGGTACTGCAGGGCAAGAGCCCTGGGGATGAGGGTGATGACTTCCGGTGGGAGGTTCAGCAGCTCTTTCGGGTCGACATAGGGGACCGCCAGCTTGCGGCTGAGGAAGCGGGCGAGGTCTTCTTCCCCGATAAAGCCGAGTTCGATCAGGTTGGTGCCGATGCGGCCGCCGAAGAAGACCCGGCTCTGCAGGGCTTCGTCACAGTGGCTCGGAGTGATCAGTTCGGCTTTGAGCAGCATCTCCAGCAGGGTGGTCGCCATGTCGCTCTCCCTGACGAGAAGGTTTCGGTTGCCTTGTGCCCGGTTGGCTCTTACCCCATGCGCAGGTGCAGGAAGCTCTCCAGATCGGGGCATTGCAGGTAGGGATTGTGTTCCCGCTCGTAGGCGACGGTAGAGACCGGCCGGGGTCCGTAGTCGTGGCCGGGGTAGATTCGGGTATCGGGCGGGAACGCCGCCAGCCGGCGCAGGCTGTGGTAGAGCGCCTCAGGGTCGCTGCCGGCCAGATCGGCCCGGCCGACGAAGGTGACGAACAGGGTGTCGCCGGTGATCAGGGCGCCGGGCGGATGCAGAACGATCGAACCGGGGGTGTGTCCCGGGGTGTGCAGGATTTCCACCGTCCCCTCGCCGACGTTCAGAAGGCTCCCTTCGCTCAGGGGGATATCGGCCCCTGGCACATCCAGTGGATGGGCAGCGAGCCTGGCGCCGGTCGTCTCGAGGATATGGCCGTCGCCGGCGATGTGGTCGCGGTGGCCGTGGGTGTTGACCAGAATGTCGATGGCGACGCCGTGCTTGGCGGCCGCCGTCAGCAGGTTTTCCGGGGCGAAGGAAGGGTCGACGGCGAGGCCCCGAAGGCTGCGCGGGCAGTAGAGGAGGTAGGAGAAGTTGGCCATCTCGCCGGCCCGAATCTGGACGATTTCCAGGGCCACGGCGCTCACCAGTACTGCCTGGGGGGCTCCCGATGCCCCGCCCTGACGATTTCGCCGTCGACGATGCGGAAGACGTCGCCGGTGGCGCGCACCACCCACTCGTCTCCGTCCTCCGGCGGGTTGGGAAATTCCCGGCTGCCGAGGAAGACGTCTTCGCCGTCGATGAAGCCCCACCACTCCAGGGCGCCGGTCTGCCAGATCTTGGTCTTCAGGTTGAAAGCCATGCAAGCTCCTTGTGTGTCCGTTTTAAATGCCGACATGATACCCGAGGGGCGAGGAGGGGTCAACAGCACTCGCAGATGCAGAAAAGGGACCGGCTACGGAAGCCGGTCCCTTTCTCCGCGGGTGCAAGCTGTTCTTTAATCAGTAGCCTCAGAAGTTCATCCGCAGGCCGAGGGAGACGTTGTGGCTGTCGAATTCGGTCTCGAATCTGTTAAACGGGGGATCGACCAGCAGCGGGTCGGCTTTAAGGTCGGGGTCCGAGGTGCCGAAGAAGCGGTAGCCCAGGTCGAGGGTCAGCGCCGGGTTGAGGTCAAAGGCGATCCCGGCGGCCAACTGGTAGGCGAAGACGTTGTCGTCGTCATCGACGTAGCGAACCGCACCCAATTCGTCGAAGAATTTGACGTTGTTGGCGGAGACGTTGGCAAAGCCGAGGCCACCGCCAATGTACGGCACGACGGGGCTTCCCGTCTCGAAGTCCCAGTAGCCGTTCAGCATGAGGCTGGTGGCGCTGAAATCTCCATCGCCCTTGAAATCGAGCAAGTCAACCTGGATCTTGTCGACGTCGTTTTCACGATGGGCGAGCTCGATCTCCAGGCGGGCCAGCCCGTAGTCGTAGCCGAAGGCGCCGCCGACGTTGTAGCCGTTGTCGAACTCGATCTCGTCGTCGAAGAGGGCCGGGTCATCGAAGTCGACGTTGGCGTCCTGCAGCCAGGTCCCACCGACGTGAATGCTGAAGTAGGGATGCATGGGGGGATAGGGAGCCCCGGCGGCGGACGCCACCGAGGTCAAAAGGGTTAGCGAAGCCAGCGCGACCAGCAGGGACAGCAGCTTTCTTTTCATTACTTACCTCCACTCCGTTTGACGTTGATAAAAAGCCAGCGAACCCAAGGAAGTTAACAGGGGTTAAATGAATGTCAAGGGGGGCGGTGCGCCGCCAACTCCTTTCCTTGCCATTGTTGCCGCTTGTGACCGGGGGGGATTCTCTCTATAATGCTTGCAGAGTGCCCACCCCGCCCGGGAAAGGAAATGCGACGACGATGAAATTCGCCAAGATGCACGGTGCCGGCAACGACTACGTCTACATCAACGGTTTCGAGGAGACGGTGGAGGATCCCGCCTGCCTGGCCGTCACCATCAGCAACCGCCATTTCGGCGTCGGCTCCGACGGGCTCATCCTGATCCTGCCGTCCCAGGTGGCGGATGTGCGCATGCGCATGTTCAATGCCGACGGCAGCGAGGCGGAGATGTGCGGCAACGGGGTGCGCTGCGTCGCCAAATATGCCTACGACCACGGCCTCGTCAGCGCCCGGCAGATTACCGTCGAGACCGGGGCCGGCGTCCTGCCGCTGCAACTCTTCACCAATGAGCGCAACCGGGTCGAGAAAGTGCGGGTCAACATGGGGCGGCCCCGCCTCACCCGCGGCGAGATTCCGATGACCGGCGATCCCGACGGGCAGGTGGTGAACGCCGAGCTGAAGATCCTCGACCGCACCTTCCACATCACCGCCGTCTCCATGGGCAACCCGCACTGCGTCATCTTCGTCGACAACGTCGCCGAGTTTCCGGTGGAGAAGTACGGGTCGGTCATCGAGCGGCACCCACTTTTCCCCAACCGCACCAACGTGGAGTTCGTCGAGATCGTCTCGCCCGCCGAGGTCCGCCAGCGAACCTGGGAGCGCGGCGCCGGCGAAACCCTGGCCTGCGGCACCGGCTCCGCCGCCGTGACCGTCGCCGGAGTGCTCAACGGCCATACCGAACGGCGCCTGCTCAATCACCTGCTGGGGGGCGACCTGGAGATGGAATTCGCCGAGGACGGCCACGTCTACATGACCGGTCCGGCGGTGCAGGTTTTCGAAGGGGACTACCGCCCGCAATGAGCATGGAAGGCTTGGACGCGATTCTCTTCGATCTCGACAACACCCTCTACCCCCCTGAGCGGGACCTCTTCTCCCTCATCGACGCGAGGATCAACCGCTACATGCAGGAAGTGGCGGGGATTCCCGCGGCCGCCGTCGACGGCCTGCGCCGTCGCTACTGGGCCGAGTACGGAGTGACCCTGGGGGGCCTGATCCGCCACCACGGCGTCGATGCCGAGGATTATCTTGAATACGTGCACGATGTCGACGTCGACTCCCGCCTCGCTTCCGATCCGGACCTGCGCGCCGTTCTGCAGCAGTTGCCGCAGCGCAAGGTGATCTTCACCAACGGCTCCCGGCGGCACGCCGAGCGGGTCCTGGCGGCCCTCGGAGTGACCGACCAGTTCGAGGAGCTCTTCGACATCCGCATCGCCGCCTATTGCCCCAAGCCCTACGCTGCGCCCTACCACCAGGTCGTCGCCAGCCTCGGCCTGCCGGCCAGCCGCTGCGTCATGGTCGAGGATTCGCCGGAAAACCTGCGCACGGCCAAGTCCCTGGGCATGCGTACCGTGCTGGTGGGGACGACGACGTCGGCACCCTCTTTCGTCGATGTCCGCATCGCCGACGCCGCCGGCATCGGCGCGGTCATGGGGGTTGCCTGATGCTGCTGATCGGTGCCCACATGTCGATCGCCGGTGGCCTGCACCTGGCCATTGCCCGGGGGGAGGAGACGGGGTGCGCCGCCATTCAGGTGTTCACCAAGAATGCCAGCCAGTGGCGGGGGAAGGCGATCTCGCCGGTCGAGGCCGACGCCTTCCGCCAGGCGTGGCAGGAGAGTTCCATCGGCCCGGTCATCGCCCACGACAGCTACCTGATCAATCTGGCGGCACCGGACGAGGCGATGTGGCGCAAGTCGATCGCCGCCTTCGTCGACGAGATGGAGCGCTGCGCCACGCTCGGCATTCCGGAGCTGGTCATGCATCCCGGCGCCCACCTGGGAGCCGGCGAGGCGGCCGGCCTCCAGCGCCTGTCCGCGGCCTTCCGGGAGATCTTCGCCGCGGCACCGACCGGGGTGTCCGTCCTGCTGGAGAATACCGCCGGCCAGGGAACCTGCCTCGGCCACCGTTTCGAACACCTGGCCGCCGTAATCGAGCAGGTGCCGGAGGGGCGCTTCGGGGTCTGCTTCGATACCTGCCATGCCTGGGCTGCCGGCTACGATCTGGCGACGGCGGCAGGCTACGCCGCGGTCATCTCGGAGTTCGACCGGGTCATCGGTCTGGAGCGGCTGCGTGCTTTTCATGTGAATGACTGCAAGAAGGGCCTGGGCTGCCGTGTCGACCGCCACGAGCATATCGGCCGGGGGAGCATCGGCGAAGCCGGCTTTGCGGCGCTGATGCAGGATCCCCGTTTCGCCGGAGTTCCGAAAATCCTCGAAACCCCCAAGGGAGAAGGCGCGGAACTTGACCGGGTGAATCTGGCTCTGTTGCGCCGGCTGTCGGGAGGAAAGCAATGAGAGCCGTGTTGCAGCGGGTGAGCGAGGCGCGGGTGCGGGTGAAGGGCGAGATCGTCGGCGAGATTGGCCGTGGACTGCTGGTGCTGCTCGGCGTCGGCCAGGGGGATAGTGAGGCGGATGCGCGGTTTCTCGCCGAAAAGACCGCCGGCCTGCGTATTTTCGAGGATGCGCAGGGGAAGATGAACCTGTCGGTCGAGGAGGTGGCCGGCGCCGCGCTGGTAGTCTCCCAGTTCACCCTTTACGGCGACTGTCGCCAGGGGCGGCGGCCGGGCTTTTCCGCGGCGGCCCCGCCCGAGCTGGCCGACGCCCTCTACCGGCAGTTTGTCGATGGCCTGCAGAAGCGGGGGTTGCCGGTGGCAACCGGGATATTCCAGGCCGAGATGGCGGTAGAGCTGGTCAACGACGGGCCGGTCACCCTCCTGCTCGACAGCCGAAAGGAGTTCTGATGGACGCAGGGCAAAAAGAGTGGGCCGGGCCGAGCCGTTCGGCCAAAAAACGGGCGGCCCATCAGGTCGAGGAGTTGGCCCACGAACTGGCGGAGATGGTGGAGGCAGAGTGGCGCAAGCTGCCCGCGTCGGCCGAACTGCGCGACGAAATCCGCCAGGCCCGGGAGACCCGTGGTCACGGCGCCCGCAAGCGCCAGATCAAACATCTTGCCGGGGTGCTGCGTCGGGACGAAGAGGAGACGGCGGCGTTGCGCGACTTTCTCGATGGACGCCATGCCCTGCAACTGGCGGAGAAGAAGACTTTCCACATGCTGGAAGAACTGCGCGACCGACTCTGCGACCCGGCGCTCTTCGAGGCGGCACTGCAGGAAGTCGGACAAAGCTGTCCGGGGGTCGATTCGGCGGAAATCGCCCGGCTGGCCCGGGTCGCCCACGGCAGTGACGACCGGCGGGCTTACCGCGAGATCTTCCGCCGACTGCGCGAAGGCTGTGCCGCACCTCCGCAGCCTTGAGAAACAAAAAGACCCGCCAAAACAGCGGGTCCTTTTCTTTGTGCGCTGGAAAATCCGGTTTTACAGGGCCTTTTTGATCAACCCCTCAAGCTGGTTCTTGGGGACCGCTCCGACCACCTGGTCGACCACCTTGCCGTCCTTGAACAGAATCAGCGTCGGGATGCCGCGCACCCCGTACTTGCCGGGGGTGGCGGGGTTCTCATCAACGTTGAGCTTGCCGATCTTGACCTTGCCGTCATAGTCGTCGGCGAGGGCGTCGACGACCGGACTGATGGCCTTGCAGGGGGCGCACCAAGAGGCCCAGAAATCGACCAGCACAGGGGTGGTGGATTTGAGAACGTCATTTTCGAAGCCGTCATCGGAAAGCTGCATGACTTTATCGCTCGCCATTGCTTGGTCTCCTTTTTTTCTGGGATGCTAACAGAATTAAAAATATCAGGTTCAAATCATAATGCACACCGGAAAAAAATCAAGGCTTTAATTTCCGGCCGGAAGTGACCTTCTCCTTGACAGCCGGGGACGCTCACCCTATGATTCCGGGGGATTTTTCCCCAAGGATGCTGCGCATGGGACAGGAAAGAATCGACCGTACGGTTCAGGAACACCGGACGGTGATCGGCGAGATATTTTCGACCCAGGCTGCCGAACTGGCCGGGTTCTCCCGGAAGGTGGTGAGTGTTTTCCACCAGGGCGGGCGGCTGCTGATTCTGGGAAGCGGCCCGCTGGGAGCGATTGCCGACCTGACCGCCAGCCTTTTTCTGCACCGGCTTTCCCTCGAGCGGCCCCTGCTGCCGGCGCTTTCGCTGGGGCATGACACCGTGCTGGCGACGGCTCTGGCGCGGGACGGGCGCGGACACGAGTTTTTCGCCCGGCAGCTGCAGGCGGCGGCGACCAGCCAGGACCTGGTCCTGGTTTTTGGCGGCCCCCGGCGCGAAGAAGCCCTGGAGGAGGCGCTGACGGTCGCCGGCGAGCTCGGCTGCGGCACCGCCGCGGTGCTCCAGGGCAAGGGCGAGTTGCTGCGGGAACCGCCCGATTTTCTCTTCCGCCTGGAGACCGAGTCGGTACCGCGGGCGGTCGAGGCGGCTCTTCTTTTCGGCCATCTCCTCGTTGAGTTGGTAGAGGGGGAGCTGTTCGGCATCTAGCAGCAAGTCCAGGGTCCCTGGTCCAAGGTCCCGAGTCCAGGGGTCAAGGCCTAAATTTTCTCGCCTGAGTTCCCCGGATCTTGGAGCTTGGGCTTTTGACTTGGGCCTCGGGCCTCGGGGCTTGTGTTATGTCCGACTATCCCATCCTTCTCCAGCTCCAGGGCCGCCTCTGCGTGGTGATCGGCGGCGGCCCGGTGGCGATCCGCAAGGCCCGTGGCCTGCGGAAGGCGGGGGCCCGGGTCCGGCTGATTGCCAGCGAGCTGGCGGTGTCGGGCGGGGAACTGACCGACGTCGAGGTGGTCATCCGTCCCTACTCTGCTGGTGACCTGCAGGGAGCCTTCGTGGCCTTCGCCGCCACCGACGACCGCCTGGTCAATGCCGCCGTCGTGCGGGAGGCCCGGCAGCGGGGTGTTCTCGTCGGTGTTGCCGACGCTCCCGAGGAAGGGGATTTTACCCTGCCGGCCCTTTTGCGCCGGGGCAATCTGACGGTTTCAGTTGCCACCGCCGGCGGCAGTCCCGCTCTGGCCGCTCTCCTCCGGGATCGGTTGGCCGACCAGTTGGGCCCGGAATGGGCAACGGTACTGGAAATAGCCGCCGCCCTGCGCCAAAAGCGGTTGACACTTCAAGGGAAAACCGAATACAATCAGGCGATTTTGCGCCGCCTTCTGGAGGGCGGACTCCCCGATCTGATTGCCGACGGTGATGCTTCGGCCGTCGACCGGCTGCTGCAGACCCTCTTCGGTGAGGGGTGTACGCTGGCGCAGTTGGGGATTCGCCTCGCGAAAGGGATGACATGACCGCCAACATCCTCCTCTTCAAGATCACCCTGCTCCTTTATTTCGGCGCTACCGTCCTCTTTCTCGTTGACGTTATCGGCCGACTGGAGAAGACCGGCCGGTTCGCCCGCTGGCTGCTGGTCGGCGGTTTCACCGTCCATTCCGCCGCCCTGGTCGCCCGTTTCGTCGCTTCCGGTTTCACCCCGTCCGCCACCCTGCATGAGTCCCTGTCCTTTTTCGCCTGGACCGTGGTCGGCATCTACCTGCTGTTCGACCTGCGCTACCGGCTGGCCGTACTCGGGGCCTTCGTCTGCCCGCTGGCGCTGGTTCTGATGATCGCCGGCAGCGCCGCCCCCATGGGCGTGCAACCACTCAACCCGATGCTCGACAGCTGGTGGTTTCCGGTGCACGTCACCCTGGCCTTTCTCGGCAACGCCGTATTTGCCATCGCCTTCGGTGCCGGCATCATGTACCTTCTGCAGGAGCGGATGCTCAAGAGCAAGAAGTTTTCCGCCCTTTACTACCGGCTGCCGTCTCTGCAGACTCTCGACAGTATCAACTACAAATGTCTGACCTTCGGCTTTCCGCTGATGACCATGGGGATCATCTCCGGGGCGATCTGGGCCAACTCGGCCTGGGGCGGTTACTGGCGCTGGGATCCCAAGGAGACCTGGGCGCTGATTACCTGGTTTCTCTACGCTGCGCTGCTGCACGGCCGGCTGACCATCGGCTGGCGTGGCCGGCGGGCGGCGATTTTTGCCATCATCGGCTTTCTCTGCCTGCTGTTCACCTTCCTCGGGGTCAACCTGCTGCTTACCGGCGAGCACAGCTTCCGTGCCATGGGCGGTCGCTGACGGTCACCATGCCTCTGCGGGGGCGCCTGCAGGCGCGATTTCGTATTATGGATCGGTAGTATGAATATCATCGTTGTGGGGCTGAGTCACAAGACCGCCCCCGTGGAAATACGCGAGCGCGTCGCCTTTGCCCCCACCGCCATGGAGAAACCCCTGCGTGAACTGCTGGCGCTGCCGGCGGTCAGCGAAGGGGTCATCGTCTCTACCTGCAACCGCGTCGAGTTCTATGCCGCCAGCCGCGACGCCGATGCCGCCACGGCCCAGCTCAAGCGTTTCCTTGCCGACTATCACGGCATCCCGCTGGAACAACTCGAGTCGCACCTCTACGACTACCAGGGCGGCGAGGCCATCCGCCACGTCTTCCGGGTCGCCTCCAGCCTCGATTCGATGGTCATCGGCGAACCGCAGATTCTCGGCCAGATCAAGACCGCCTACGGCTACGCCGCCGAATTCAAGACCGTCGGCCTGATCCTCAACCGCTTCCTGCACAAGGCCTTTTCCGTTGCCAAGCGGGTGCGCACCGAAACCGACATCGCCAGCAACGCCGTCTCCGTCTCCTTCGCCGCGGTGGAGCTGGCGCGCAAAATTTTCGGCAGCCTCGACGGCAAGACGGTCATGATCATCGGCGCCGGCGAGATGTGCGAGCTGGCGGCCCGCCACTTCGTCAACAACGGCGTCTCCCAGGTCTTCGTCACCAACCGCACCTTCGAACGGGCGGAGAAGCTGGCCGCGGAGTTCGGCGGCCGGCCGATCCTATTCGACAATTTCGCCGACCATCTGAACCAGGTCGACATCGTCATGACCTCCACCGGGGCGCCCAACTTCATCCTCGGCCACAAAAAGGTGGAGGAGGTCATCCGCCAGCGCAAGAACAAGCCGATGTTCTTCATCGACATCGCCGTGCCGCGCGACATCGACCCCAAGGTCAACGACATCGACAACGTCTACCTCTACGATGTCGACGACCTGCAGGGGGTGGTGCAGTCCAACCTCAAGGAGCGGCAGAAGGAAGCGAAGAAGGCCGAAGGGATCATCGACCTGGAGATCGACCAGTTCCACCGCTGGATCGCCAGCCTCGAAGTCGTGCCGACCATCGTTTCGCTGCGCAAGAGGCTCGAGGAGATCCGCCGCGGCGAGCTGGAGAAGACCTTCGCCAGCCTCAAGGAGCTGGGGCCGAAAGAGAAGAAGTCGATCGAGGCGCTGACCGCCGCCATCATCAACAAGGTGCTGCACCAGCCGATCACCGTACTCAAGCAGTCGCAGAACGACGGTGCCGGCGAGAACTACGTCGATGCCGTCCGGGCGCTCTTCGATCTCGAAGCGCCGAATCCCGAAGGTGAAATGAAATCCCTCGACGAGCAGAGCGGCGAGGACTAAAGGAGATATGGATACATGACTATGAAGACGCTTCGCATCGGCACCCGGGCCAGCCAACTGGCCCTGTGGCAGGCCAACTGGGTCAAGTCCGAGCTGGAAAAGCGCTATCCCGGCCTGGAGGTCACCCTGACCAAGATCAAGACGCAGGGGGACAAGATTCTCGACGTGCCGCTGGCCATGGTCGGCGGCAAGGGGCTGTTCGTCAAGGAAATCGAAGAGGCGATGCTGCGCGGCGAGATCGACATCGCCGTCCATTCGATGAAGGATGTGCCGACCATCTTCCCCGAGGGGCTGGCACTGCGCTGCATCACCGAACGGGAGGACTGCCGCGACATCGTCATCCTCCGCCCGGGGGTTTCCAGCTGGAGCGAACTCCCTCAGGGCGCCCGCATCGGCACCAGTGCCCTGCGCCGCAAGGCCCAGCTCCTGCACCTGCGCCCCGACTTCAAGATGCTCGATATCCGCGGTAATGTCGAAACCCGCATCCGCAAGCTCACTGAAGACAATCTCGACGCGGTGATCCTGGCCGCCGCCGGGATGCACCGTCTCGGCTTCAGCGGCCAGATCGGCGAGTACCTGCCGGTCGAGATCTCTCTGCCAGCCATCGGCCAGGGTGCCCTGGGGCTCGAAAGCCGCATTGATGATGCAGAGATCAACGCCCTGATCGACTTCTTCAACCACCCCGAGACCGACTGGGCAGTGCGCGGTGAACGCGCCTTTCTCAAGCGCCTCGAGGGGGGGTGCCAGGTCCCCATCGCCTGTCACGGCACCGTCAGCGGCGACCAGCTCACCCTGACCGGGCTGGTGGCGGATTGCGACGGGGTGCAGCTGCTCAAGAAAACCGCTGTCGGCCACGTCGGCTCCGCAGAGAAACTGGGGACCTCCCTCGCCGACGACCTTCTCATCCAGGGCGCCGGTAAGATCCTCAACGAGGTCTACCAGCACGAAACGTTCAACGTAAACAAGGAAGACGTATAGGGGCGCAATTTATTGCGCCCAGGGCGCGATGAATCGCGCCCCTACGGCGATTTTACGAAGGATGCAGCGTAAGGGCGGGTCTGAGACCCGCCCTTACCGGTTATGGTGAACCATTGAAACAGGGCATCGTCTATCTCATCGGCGCCGGTCCCGGCGACCCTGGGCTCATCACCGTCAAAGGGCTCGATTGCCTGCGGCGGGCCGAGGTGGTGGTCTACGACTACCTGGCCAATCCCGAACTGCTGCGCGAGGCGCCCGGCGCCGAACAGATCTATGTCGGCAAGACCCGCGGCCACCACCATCGCCCGCAGGAAGAGATCAACACCCTGCTGGTGGACCTGGCCCGGCAGGGCAGGGTCGTCGCCCGGCTCAAGGGCGGGGACCCTTTCATCTTCGGCCGCGGCGGCGAGGAGGCCCTGGTCCTCAGCCGAGCGGGCATCCCCTTCGAGGTGGTGCCGGGGGTGAGCGCCGGCTTCGCTGCCGCCGCCTATGCCGGCATCCCTCTGACCCACCGGGACTTCACCACCAGCCTCGGCCTCTTTACCGGCCACGAGGATCCGGAGAAGAAGCTCTCGAGTCTCGACTGGGAGAAACTGGCTACCGGCGTCGGCACCCTGGTCTTCTACATGGGGATGGCCAACCTCCCGCTGATCGCCGAGCAACTCGTCGCCCACGGCCGGCCGGCGACCACGCCGGTGGCGGTGGTCCGCTGGGCGACCACCCCGCGCCAGCGCACGGTGACGGCGACCCTCGGCGATGTCGTGGAGAAAGTGCGCGCAGCCGGAATCAAGCCGCCGGCAGTGATCATCGTCGGCGAGGTGGTGGCCCTGCGCGAGGAGCTGCGCTGGTTCGACAACCGGCCGCTTTTCGGCCGCCGCATTCTGGTCACCCGCACCGCCGAGCAGACCGGCAGCTTCGCCGCCCTGCTCGAGGCGCAGGGGGCCGAGGCGGTCGCCTGCCCGCTCATCGAGATCGTTCCGCCCCCTTCCTGGGCGGAACTGGACGCCGAGATCGCGCGGCTGGCCGAGACCGACCTGCTGATCCTCACCTCGGCCAACGCCGTCGATGCCTTCTTCGGCCGCCTTTCGGCCGCAGGCCGGGACCTGCGGTCGCTGCATGGGGTTGTCGTGGTCGCGGTCGGCCCCAAGACCGCCGCCGCTATAGAGGAGCGCGGACTGCGTCCCGACCTCGTTCCCGCCGATTACCGGGCGGAGGGGGTGGTGGAGCTGCTCAAGGCCAGGGGCGTGGCCGGCCGGCGTGTCCTCTACCCGCGGGCCGAGCTGGCCCGCGACCTGATCCCCAAAGAGCTTGCCGCCGCCGGCGCCGCCGTCGCCGCCCCGCTCGCCTACCGCACCGTCCCGCCGGCCGGGGGCGCCGAGCGGCTGCGGGAGATTCTTGCGGCCGGCGATATCGACGCGGTGACCTTCACCTCCTCCTCGACCGTCGAGAACTTTCTGGCTCTGGCCGGGCCCGATGCGGTGGACCTGTTGCGCCGGGTGACTGTCGTCTCCATCGGCCCCCTGACCACGAAAACCGCCGAGCGCCACGGCCTCCAAGTGGCCGTCGAGCCTGCCGCTTCGACCCTGGAAGCGATGGTCGAAGCCATGGTAGAGTATTTCCGCAACCGACAGGACTGACCCTTATTCAACTGCCGGCCATACCTGGCCGGCGACAAGGAGGCCCCATGTTCTTCCCCGAATACCGTGCCCGCCGCCT
>DASPGW010000032.1 GCA_035620395.1 Desulfuromonadales bacterium
TGCAGGATCTGCACCTCGTCCGCGGGGCCGAGCGGCGCCCCGAGGTCCCGGACCTGTTCGGCGTTGACGAAGATCCGGATGTGCGGGCGGATGGCGTCCTGCTCGTCGATCATCCGGAAGCGGATTCCGGGATAGAGCCGCTCCAGGTCTGCCAGCAGCTCGCCGACCGTTGCCCCCTGCGCCTCCACGCAGGGCTGCTGGCCGGTGTAGGAGCGCAGCGGCGTGGGGACGAAGACTTTCATGGCGCCATCTCCGCCGCCTCGACGGCGTAGATCTCCGGCAGGTGGCGGGCGATGCAGGACCACTGCGCCCCTTCGTCCGGGCTCGCCCAGACCTCGCCGCACGTGGTGCCGAAGTAGAGGCCGAGGGGTTCGTGGGCATCGGCCGTCATCGCCTGCCGCTTTACCGTCAGCCACGCCTGGGCGGGCGGCAGCCCGCGGTCCAGACGCTGCCAGCTCCGGCCCCCGTCGCGGGTCGCATAGGCGGCTGGCTTGCCGCCCGGGCTGACGCGCGGCCAGACCTCGGTGCCGTCCATCGGGAAGACCCACAGGGTCTGCGGGTCGCGCGGGTGCAGCACCAGCGGAAAGCCGGTGTCGCCGACCTCCTGCGGCATGTTCTCGCCGATCCGGACCCAGGTGGTCCCCTGCCGGCGGTCCAACCGGTAGATCCCGCAGTGATTCTGCTGGTAGAGGATGTCCGGCTCCCGCGGGTGCAGGGCCAGCCGGTGGGTGTCGTGCCCGAACTCGGGATAGGGGTCGGGGAGGAAGTCGGCCCGGCAGCCGGCGTTGAGCGGCCGCCAGTCGCGCCCCTTATCGACGGTCTCGAAGACGCCGCCGCTCGACATGGCGAGGTACATGTGGGCGGGGTCGCGGGGGTCGATGAGGATCGAGTGCAGCTTCGGCCCGTCGGGCGTGCCGTCCTGCTCGCCGCCGGTCCACTGCGGCCGCATCGGATGGTCCTCGAATCCGGCCACCGTCTGCCAGCTGTCGCCGCCGTCCTCGGAGCGGAACAGGCCCTGCGGCGAGGTGCCGGCATACCAGACGCCCGGTTCCCCCGGGTGTCCGGGCGAGAGCCAGAAGACATGGTCGACCACGCGGCCCTTGCTCCCCTCGGGCGCCTTCGGGAAGGCCGGCGGCCGGGACGCCTCCTGCCAGTTCCTGCCGCCGTCGGCGGAGCGGAAGACGGTCGGCCCCAGGTGGCCGGTGCGCGCGGCCATCAGCAGGGTGCGCCGGTCACGCGGATCGAGCACGAGGTGGTGCACGATGTGGCCCAGGAAGACCGGCCCTTCGATCGCCCAGCTCCGGCGTCCGCGGTCCCCCTTGAGAAACCAGGCGCCCTTGCGGGTTGCGACCAGCAGAGTGACCGGCCCTGTGGCCGGTAGCGAGGAAGCCTGTGGCATCGTCGTCATAACTATCTCCTTCCCGGCCTTTGCGGCCGTCCGTTGCAGTCTCGGGGAGCATCTGCTACCACAATACTGCAAAACCGCGGGCGCGCAATCGGGCCGGCAACACCGTGCAGGTGACGGCGAGAACTGCTTTCGCTGGGGGGGGAGTTGCACAAAGAGGGGAGAACGGAAGTGGCGGGCCCCAAAAACAGTCAGGCCGGTCAGGGAGAGAAGGAGGCTCCCGTGACCGGCCCTGCTGTTAATTTGGAAAGGAAGGAAGAAGGTTCTCGCCGGCCCGGCTGCCACCCCGGACCCTTGATGGTTTCTACTCTACTCTTCCAGCGCAAGAAGAAACAGGTTCATTCCCGCAAATCTTCGGCTGCGGAGGGACGGCGCGGGGGTGTGGCTTTGCACAGTGAGGGTTTTCTCTCTACATCGCCAGGACAGAGATGTCGAGATCCTCGATAAACCGGCTCTCGGTCGCCTTGATCCGGTAGGTCGACCCGTTTCGCCACTCCTGGCTGAAACTCAGCCGGGTGTCCGCTTTGCCTTTTCCCGGATGGTCGTCGATGGCAATTTCTCCCCCCTGGTAGCTGACCCGGACATTAACCCGGCCGAGCGGCCCCTGCAAGGCAATGGTACGGGTTTCACCTTCACGCAGGTCGATCGATTGCGGGGTGAGCGGGCAGGACTTCCCCTTGATCTGAATTTGCCCCTTGTTAAATGTGACTTTAACCCGGGAGGGCGGCACGTTGGCCCGCTGTTTTTTGTAAGTCGGCTGTTCCCTGGCGACGACTTCCGGCTTGTCGTGCCGCGGCGGCGCCTCGACGGCCACCGTCTCCGGTTTCTGCGGGCGATGTTCCTTCTCTTTGCTCAGGATGATCTGGGGGTTCTCGGGTTTCGGTGCCGGCTGCTGAATGACGATGACCTGCGGGCGTCTGCCGGTCCGGCGGTCGCGGGGCGGCTCCCCCAGGACCTGCACCGTGACGGTCACGCCGCGCAGTTCCAGTGGGCCCCTGGCGTTGAGATTGGCATAGGTTTTCCCCTCCTCCCAGCCATCCTCGTAGACCAGCCGGGCGGCATGGGATCGTCTGGCGTCCGGGTGGTCGTCCAGCAGCAGGTTGCTGCCGTCGTAGCTGGCCAGCAGGTTGGCTGTTCTTCCCCTGAGGTCGACGACCTCGACCTTTTTGGTCTCGCCGGCGGCGATCTTGAAGGCGACCGGCTGGTACGGCTTGTGGTCCCCGCGGAACTTCAGGCGCCCATCCTGAATGGTCACCCGCAGCAGATCGCCATAGACCCCCTTGCCCCGGTAGACGGCATCGACCTGCAACTGGCGCTGCCGGGCCTCTTCGGCCTCGATGGCGCGTTGGTGCTCTCTTTCGATGGCCTGCTGCCGGGCACGCTCCTCCCGCTGTTGTTGCAGGACGGCCTGCCGGGCCTGATACGCTTCCATCACCGCAACCCGTTCCTGTTCGCCCATGGTGTCCCAGCGTTCCTGCGGCACGCCGTAGATGCTGGGGGTACACCCGATCAGGCCGATCAGGAACAACATCAGGCCGGTCAATAACCACTTTTTCATGGCAACTCCTCCTTGTTCCCAACCTCTGCACGCGCAGCACCAGGGATGGATCAGAATTGGGCTTCGCTTCAATGCTGTTGCTGCAAAGGGCAATGCAATTCCGACGCCAATGCACTGGACATCGACATCCATAAAAAGCGATGTCGGTTAGCCAGACGAATGGCCCAATTTCGCCGGCCCGGGCCGCAAGCGGTATACTGTGAGTGAGCCCAGCGCCCAAGACGCCACATGCTCACAGCCGCAGGCAATTTTCTCGCAGGGAGGAGCATCATGCTGGTCACCATCGAATACTGCAACCGGTGAGGCTATCGCGAACGGGCCGCCAGTCTGGCGGAGAGGATCACAGAGGCGATGGCGGCGGAGGTCAGGCTGATCGAGTCGAGCGGCGGGGTTTTTGAAGTCGTGGTCGACGGAAACCTGGTCTATTCCAAGAAGCGGACGGGCGAGTTCCCCGACGAGGCGCAGCTGCTGGAGACAATCCGCGGCGGCGAGGGTCCGTGCGGCCGGTCCTGAGAAAGGTACAGGGTCAGCCCTTGATGCTGGACTTGGCCTGAGTCAAGGGCTGACCCTGTATTGCTTTAATGTTTGCCACGTCCTCCACCGCCATGATCGCCGTGATGACCGCCGCCATGGCCGTCATGCCTGAATTCGCCGTGATGGTGTCCGTGGTCCCACCAGGGCCAGAAGATGCAACCGGACAGATTCGTCGCCGCTATCGTTACAAACAACAGTTTTGCCAGCAATGACTTTTTCATGATTCTTCCCTTTCATTCGAGTCGGGGGAGAAACCTGCTACCTCAATGATACGATCTTTCAGCCATGCCGTCCATGCCCTCGGCGGCGATTCGTCCTTTCCCACAGGAAGGAGGTTCTCGCCGGCCCGGCTGCCACACCAGGCTTTTGATGGTTCCTGATGTGTCTTGCTGGTCTCGGCCACCTTGCCACTTCAGTAGCTTTGAGCTTGACATGAGCGGTTACTTGGTTATGTTGTTAAAAAATCGCTGCGTGATTATCGGAATTCACAACCCCATTCTCGGATGACTGCTTGCTTATTTGCAAAACAGGAAAAGGCGGAAAGTCGTCGCGCTATCAATCCCCAAATTGAGGAGAGATCACGATGATCAAGATGATGAACAATCTGTTGAAAGGGAGGCCATACAACCTGCTCGGCGACATCATGGTTATCCCGCAGGAAGCCCTGCACGCAGTTTTGGGCAAGGTCTGGAAGCTGCGTGTGATTGTGGTGATTCTTGTCTCAATCTGCGTTGCCTTGGGGACGTTGAGTCTCAAAGGACAGGAAGCCTTTGCCCGGTTATTGCACCTGGAGACGGAGAACAAGGCGAAAGACGCCACCATCGAAAAGCTGCAAGAAGAAAAAAAACTTTTGGAAGAGAAGCTGGCTTTCAAGCGCAAGGTCGACGCCCTGGTCGCGAAGATCAAGAAGGAGGCCGCCTGGCTCGATCACGGGATCATCCGTCCTGCAGCGGAAATGGCCCTTGCCCACACAACCGACCCGGGTCTTTACCTGGCGATCGGGTTGGTGGAGGCGGGGTTGCGGGCAGATGTCGTACACCCCGACGGGGTAGCCCTGGGCATGCACGGACTCTGTCCCAAGGACTGGCACTCCTACCTGAAAGCGAAAGGGATCATGGAAAACCGGGACGATTACTTTGATCCGGTGAAGTCTTTCAAGGGCTCGGAGGCGGTCCTGTCGGCGCTGGTGCTGGAGTGCGGCTCCCTGGAAAAAGCATTGCTTTACTACAACGGAGGCGAGCCTGCCGCCGCGGGAATGATCCCCAGGAGTACGGTTTATGCGCAGCGGGTGCTGCATTTGCGGAGAGCTTTCGCTGCGCAACTCTCAGGGCATAATGAGAGTTAAGTCTGCAATATGCTTCACCAAGACGGCTTTTTTCCTACATCGCCAGGCCGGCAAAGGCATTGCGGATTTTGGCTTTTGAACTCCCTGTCCCAGCACCGCTTCCGGCAAAATCCTCGATCTCGGCCAGCGAGAAAACGACCTTGACCGAGTGCTGTTCGGTGCTGACCTTCAACCACCACTCGTCGCCCCCCTGCTCCACCCATTCGACCCTGTCGGGCCGCAGTCCGTGCTGGGAAGCGTAACGGAGGGCGACTTCCTTCAGCATCTCCTTGCCTTTGCTGCGCTGCTCTTCGATTTCGGTCATCACATCCTCGGAATATGTTTGAAACTTAGTTGTATGCGAAGCGGCCTTACGGCTCGCCGGCGACCTGCTCTACAGTAAAGGGGAGCGGCTCGTAGGCCCAGCCGCCAGCATGCCGGCGTCCGACCGCCAGGGCGCTATTCTCCCCCTGCTGAACGGTGAGGGACGGCTCCTGAGCCAGCCCCGCCTTCGGGTCGGTCGACAGCCCCAGCGCCTCCTGCCGCGCCGCCTCCCGCCGGCGGCCGGACGCGAGATCGACGGCGATCAGCCGGTGCTCCGGCGACCAGTAGAATAGCTCCCCGCCGCGCAATCCGTAGTAGTCGATCATCGGTCCGATCTCGAGGTAGTCGCCGCCGGGGCCGCGGACGAGAAGGTGCTCCGCCTTCTCCCGCTGCGGCGCCGGGTCGCCGGCGGCGTGGGCGACGACGACCAGCGTCCCCGACGCGTCGGTGAGATAGAAATATTTAAGTTCGCGTCCGCGCGCCGCGAGTTCGGCGTCGATGGGGAGGGGTTCGCGCGTCTCCCGCTCCAGGTCGTACACCCACTTCTCGCTGAGGAACGCGTAGCTCTTCTTGACCTGCCCGGAGGTGCGGACGATGACCTTCGGGCCGTAGGCCGCCACCACATGGAACGAAGAACTCCCGGGGAGCCAATCCTGCTTGAGGGCATTCTCGACGAGGAGGATCCGCGTTACGCCGGTGGCAAAGTCATACAGCCCCAGGTAGTTGCGGTCGATCAGGTAGCGGGGGATGCCGCCGTCGGGAAAGGCGAGGATGCCGGCGGCCGGCCGGTAGACGAGGCGCTTCATGGTGAAGACCCCCACCCGGCCGTCGAGGGCGGTGGCGGCGCTCTGAAAGCGGCTGGCGTCGTAGGGCGGCCCGTACAGCGACGAGCAGCCGAGGGCGAGAAAGAGCAGGAGAGGGAAAAGGAGGCGGGGGGAGAATTTCATAAAGGGAAGGATAGGGATGGGGCGGCAGGGTGTCAAGGAGCTTCAGTGCTGCGGAAGGGGCGTGAATGGCAGAATGGCAAGCCTGGACACCACGGCCCTGAGGAGGTGGAATATCCGAATGATGTGTCTGACCCCGGAGCGTCCCTCCAAGCCCGCCGCAACTGAAGCCAGGCTTAGGTGACGCATGGAAATCGAATCCCCTTTGTCAAGCCTGACCCGCCATCGCCCTCCTGGAAATTAAAAACGAGCCTGTCCCCCTCAGCTTTGCCTGTCTTCCATTTAATGGGATTTAAAGGGTTCCGGGGACAATTTACTTATTTCCCCCGGCCATCCACCAATCTGAAAATCCCAGCCGCCGTTTGATAATATCGTCTGACATCCTGCAAATCAGGTTTACCGGAGGGCAGAAATCCGGTTGTTACCGGATACCGAGAATCGAGGTAAACCGTACTCAGCTCGATCAGAGTTGTCTCATCAGCCGGCATTTCCGCGATTTCGGAGGCAAGTGCTGAAAGACGCACCAAGTCATGAATCCGGGGAACGGGTTTATCGGCGCCCTCGATAACCGCCTTGAAGCATTTTTCGATGCACTGCTGGGCATGAAAGGCGGCGATGTTGGTCAGCCCCTCGTCATCCAGGAGCTTCCCGACCGTATCCAGGTCCTCTTTAGCCCTGGCGAGCCATTCTTTCGCCGCCCCCGTCATTGCAGCGTTATCCCCTTTTCGAGAATGTCCCTGCTAAAAGAGCTCCGGGAATCCAGAAGGGTTTGCCATTCCTTTTTGCTGTACACCAGCACATCGAGCGCCACCTGGCGGTTGATGTCGGCAAGAAGCTTCCTGACCGTGACCGTGTCCGTCATTTTTTCCCGGAAGCTGCCCGATGATTCTTCCTTGTTCAAGACCACGATGAGATCAATATCGCTGTCGACGCCAGCCGAACCCTGGGCATGGGATCCGAAAAGGATGATCCTGGCCGGATTCAGGACGCTGAGGCGATTTTTTATCTCCTCGATGAGCTGAAGCTGCTTCGACCCCATGAATTTTTTCTCCCGAACCGCAATGATAGACGCGTCGCCAGAATCACCCAAATCCGCCCGTCTGTCAACGCCAAACCCCGCTCAGCCCCTCTCACCGCTGCCGCCGGAACCAGGCGACGACCGCCTCCACCGACTGCGCCCCGACGAGCTGATCGACGACCTTGCCGCCGCGCAGCAGCATCACCACCGGAATGCCGCGCACGCCGAAGCGCGCCGCCAGCGCCGGATTCGCCTGGGTGTCGACTTGCACGACGGCGGCCTCTCCCGCCAGCCGCTCCGCGATGGTTCGCACCGACGGTGCGAATGCGACGCAATGCGGTCACCAGGGTGCCCAGAACTCCGCCAGGATTGGGCCGGGATAGCTCTGCACGAAGGGGTCGAAGGTGCGCTCGGTGAGCGGCTGCGGCCTGTAGTAGAGCGGCGCCAGTGCCGCGTGGCAGCGGCCGCAGCGCCCGGCCTTTCCCTCCTTGTCGGCGGGAATCCGGTTGGCTGTGCCGCAGGCTTTGCAGGTGACGGTGTAGGTTGACATGGGGCCTCCCTTGGCTCAGAGGAGAGAGGACAGGTCCGGAATCGCTACGACCGAAAAAGGGGCGGATTTAATTTCTCCACCTTTATATGTGGCGCTTCACACAAGGGGCTTCAACTCGGCCACACTGCCTTCGAGGACAACGGCTGCTGCAACAAGGTCATTCACGAGTTGCTCATCGATCTCCAGGAACCCCTCGTATTCCCCGATTGCGCCTCTGGTGGCAAAGCGCCAGCACGCGCCACACCTCGGGCCCGAGCCCCAGCGTATGAGGCAGGCATTGAAAGACGATGTAGCGATTGTCGGAGCGGTATCCGTTCCAGCGCAATGCCGCCAGGGCCAGAGCATGCGCGGAGTTGTAGGCCAGATCGAAGCGGCTTTCGATGGATAAGGCGTGCTTGCGGGCATCGGCCAGGCGTGCCCGGGCAGATCGGACCAGACCTTCGAATTCTCTCCGGTCGCCGGGCTCCCGTTTCAGTTGGCCGGTTTTGACCAGATTCTCAAGGTTTGGGGATGTCATCGTCCGATCCGATCAGAAAGATTTTTTCCTGTTCGGCCACTCTCTTCAGGAAGCTGTTGTCTTCGGCCAGCTTGCGACGGATCTCAGCAGGGCTATAGAGTGTCGGGTTGACTGCCCTGCCGAGGGTTGCTTCCGCAACGGCGAAGGCGCTGATGACCTCGGGATAACCCAGATCACCGGAAATGACCATGAGATCGATATCGCTGGTTGCCGTATCCACCCCTTTGGCAATGGAGCCATAGACAAAAGCGACCGCGATCCTTGCCGAAAAAGGTGCGAGTGCCTGCCGCAGTTCATCGGCGACACCAAAGGTTTTCAGAACGATGCCTCGCAGTTCCTGAAAGATCGGCGATCTGGGATTGGCCTGATAATGTTTCTGATTGCCGACTTTCCTGGCCGTCAGCAGGCCGGCGGCCGTGAGTTTCTCCAGTTCGCGCTGGACGGTCCCGATCCCGACTTCGGCCATTCGGACAATCTCGTTGATGTAATAGGTTCTGTCCGGATTGCCGAAAAGCAGCCCCAACACTTGCCGCTGCGTCTTGGTAAAGAGAGCGTCGCCTATTCCGGATGGAGTATCCTTGTTCATACCCATAGAGGGAATGATAATACCCAAATTGGGAATTATCAACTGCAGTTTCGCCTCCCCTGCATAAGAAAGTGGGGGTGTCAGGCCTGCAGGGTTGCAAATTCGGTCAATCCCGGACCAGTCCGCCCCCAGACCTGTTTTTTACGTAACCTCTTCTCAGCATTCGGTCGATTCGAAAGC
>DASPGW010000033.1 GCA_035620395.1 Desulfuromonadales bacterium
CCTCGGCGCGGTAGCGCCTGCCGTCGCACTCCGGGCAGCGCAGGTAGACGTCGGAAAGAAACTGCATCTCGACGCGCTCGAAGCCGTTGCCGCCGCAGACCGGGCAGCGGCCGTTTCCGGAGTTGAAGCTGAAGGTGCCGGCGGTGTAGCCGCGGGCGCGGGCCAGCGGCTCGGCGGCGAAGAGCTCGCGGATGGCGTCGAAGGCGCCGACGTAGCTGACCGGGTTGGAGCGGGCGGTGCGGCCGATGGGCGACTGGTCGACCAGTACCACCTCGCGCAGCCGATCGTGGCCGCGCAGGCCGCGGTGGGCGCCCGGCGTCTCCACCGGTCGTCCCATCTCCTTGCGCAGGGCGTTGTAGAGGATGTCCTGCACCAGCGTGCTCTTGCCGCTGCCGGAGACGCCGGTGACGACCACCAGGCGGTTCAGGGGAATGGCGACGTCGACGTTCTTCAGGTTGTTCTCGGCGGCGCCGAGAATTTCAAGGCACTCCCCCCTTTGGTAAAGGGGGGCCGGGGGGGATTTCGCCTGCACCTGCCGCCGGCCGGTCAGATAGTCGGCGGTCAGCGAGCCCTCCGCCCGCAGCAGTTCCTGCGGCGGACCGAAGAAGACAATTTCGCCGCCGCGCTCCCCCGGTCCGGGACCGAGGTCGAGGAGGCGGTCGGCGGCAAGCATCACCTGGGGGTCGTGCTCGACCACCAGCAGGGAGTTGCCGGCGTCGCGCAGCCGTTGCAGCACGCCGACGACGCGGCCGATGTCGCGCGGGTGCAGGCCGATGGAGGGTTCGTCCAGAACGAAGAGGGTGTTGACCAGCGAGGTGCCGAGGGCCGTGGTCAGGTTGATGCGCTGCACCTCGCCGCCGGAGAGGGTGCGCGACTGGCGGTCGAGGGTCAGGTACCCCAGCCCCACCTCCAGCAGGTAGCGCAGGCGGGAGCGGATGCCGGTAAGGAGCACCTCCCCCGCCTGGTCGAGGGGGGCCGGCAACTTCAGTTCCGCGAAGAAGGCGGCGCCGCGCTCGATCGGCAGGAGCATGACGTCGTGGATCGACAGGCCGGGAAGGGCGGCGACGGCCTCCGCCGACAGCATTTCCGGCGGCCGGAATCGTCGCTCCGGCGGGAGTACGCTGTCCGCCTCTCTCTTCGAACCGAGCCGCCAGAGCAGCGCCTGCGGCTTGAGCCGGGCACCCCGGCAGGCGGGACAGGGGTTGTAGGCGCGGTAGCGGGAGAGCAGGACGCGGATGTGCATCTTGTAGGCTTTGGTCTCCAGCCAGGCGAAGAAACGCTCGACGCCGTACCAGAGCCCCGCCTCCCAGGAACCTTCCCCTGCCAGCACCCAAGTCTGCTGCTCCGGCGTCAGCTGCCGCCAGGGAACATCGACGGGGATGCCGCGTTTGCCGGCGAAGGCGAGCAGGTCGTCCTGGCACTCGCGGTAGCTCTCCGTCTGCCACGGTTTGACGGCGCCGCCGGCAAGGCTGAGGCCGGGGTCGGGAACGACAAGGTTGTAATCGACGCCGATCACCCGGCCGAAGCCGCGGCAGGAATCGCAGGCGCCGAGGGGCGAGTTGAAGGAGAAGAGGTTCGGCACCGGATCGCCGTAGTGCAGATCGCAGTCGGGGCAGTGCAGGTCGGCGGAGAAGCGCCAGGGTGCGCCGGCCTCTCCCGCCGCCTCCAGCGGGTAGACGGCGAGGCGGCCGTGGCCGGCGCGCTGTGCCGCTTCGACCGCCTCGATCAGGCGGTCGCGCCGGTCGGCCGCAAGGTGCAGACGGTCCTGGATCACCTCGAGGCGGCCCGGCTCCTCCCGGTGCAGGCGGGTGTACCCCTGGCGGGCGAGCAGCTCCTTGATCTCGTCGACGGTGAAGTTTTCCGGGACGGCGACGGCAAAGGTGACCAGCGCCCGCGGCTCCTCGCCGGCAGCCTTCGCCAGCAGTTCTTCGGCGATGGAGTCGGGGGTGTCGCGCCGCACCTCGCGGCCGCACCCCTGGCAGAAGAGTCGCCCTGCCCGGGCGAAGAGGAGCTTCAGGTGGTCGTTGAGCTCGGTCATGGTGCCGACCGTCGAGCGGGAGGTGCGCACCGGGTTGGTCTGGTCAATGGCGATGGCCGGCGGAATCCCCTCGATGCGGTCGACCTGCGGCTTGTCCATCCGGTCGAGGAACTGGCGGGCGTAGGGGGAGAAGGTCTCGACGTAGCGCCGCTGCCCTTCGGCGTAGACGGTGTCGAAGGCGAGCGACGACTTGCCGCTGCCGGAGACGCCGGTGACGACGATCAGTTCGCCGAGCGGCAGTTCGAGGTCGAGACCTTTCAGGTTGTTCTGGCGGGCGCCCCTGATGAGGATGTAATCCTTGTCCTGATTCACCATGTCCTTCGTTCGGCCTCGGGTGCGGTCCTTCCGGCTCGGAGCTAGTGGCTTGTGGCCCATTTTAACATTTCATCCCATCCTCGGTCCCGTCCAAACTGTCGTCGATTATCCTTTTCTTCTCCCGGCCTCAACAGGGTCACAATGCGATGGGAAAATTGGCTACAATGTGGATTTTGGCCACGGGCATCTCCATTGCTCGGGTAGAAAACCCCCTCTCCCCATTCGGTGGGCCTGAAACTTTTTCTTCACTCCCCTTAGGAAAAGGCCGTTTCTCTGAATCTCCGGAACCTGTCGAATTCACAGGCGAGGAAAGGCTCAGAGGCCCGATGTTCATGCCGGATGAAAGGGTGCACGCCCCATCACTAGAGCACTTGATGCGGGTTTGGCGCACGTTTTGCTAAATGAACCGGCAACTCTCCCCGTATACGCTTAAGCTGCTTGACAGTATTTTCTGAAACATGATAAATACAATTTTAGTTTTATTAAAAATATCCACCCTTGTGTCCAGCTAATTGGGCCTTGTGTGGTTTAATATTTAGTGATGATAAAAGTATCCGGACGGGGTCTTCCGCCGGGTTGTTTCTTGTCAGGGAGCTATCGTGAAGAACACAAAGATGCACCTCTCTACCCGGACGATGAACCTCGACTTCGTCCGCAAGGTGGAGGCCCTCTCCGGCAGCTCGGTGCGCCGCTGCTTCCAGTGCGGCAAGTGCTCGGCCGGCTGTCCGATGCGCTCTTTCATGGAGCATCCGCCCAACCGCATCGTCCGCCTGCTGCAGCTCGGCCAGTACGAGCGGGTGCTCGCCGGACGCTCCATCTGGTACTGCGCCTCCTGCGAGACCTGCTCGACCCGCTGCCCCAACAAGGTCGATCTCGCCGCCATCATGGACGCCCTGCGCAAGTGCTCCTGGGATGCCAAGGGGCCGTCGAAGGAGAGCTACGTGCAGCTCGCCAATCGCCTGTTCATCGACAACATCCGCAGCTACGGCCGCCAGTACGAGATGCGCCTCGGTGCCGTCTTCAACATCAAGAGCGGCCAGTTTCTCAAGGACCTGATGCTCGGCCCCAAGCTGCTCTCCAAGGGGAAGCTCAAGGTCTTCCAGCAGAAGAACCGCAACATCGCCGAGGTCGAGAAGATCTTTTCGCGGATTGAAGAGATGCGCAGGAAGGGGGAAGCCCCGTGACGCCGAAGAACGTCCTCAACTACTCCTACTACCCCGGCTGCTCGCTGCACGCCTCGGCCATCGAGTTCGACGCCTCCACCCGCGGCCTGTTCAAAACGCTGCGCATCGGCCTGCACGAGGTCCCCGACTGGCTCTGCTGCGGCGCCACCCCGGCCCACAACGTCGACGAACTGCTGTCGCTCTCCCTCTGCGCCAAGAACCTGGAGCTTTCCGGAAAAGTCGAGGGAGACCTGGCGGTCGCCTGTGCCGCCTGTTTCTCGCGCCTGAAGACCGCCCAGCACAAGCTCGCCGAGAACGGCGAGAAACGCCGGCAGGTGGAGCAGGCGATCGACGCTCCCGTTCAACTCGGCAAGCCGGTCAAGCACCTGCTGGAGATCGTCGCCCGCGATTTCGGTCTGGAGCGGCTCGCCGCGGCGGTGCGCAAGCCCCTGGCCGGCCTCAAGGTCGCCTGCTATTACGGCTGCCTGCTGACCCGCCCGCCCGAGGTTTCCGAGCTCGACGACAGCGAGGCGCCGACCATCATGGAGCGGGTCATTGCCGCGGCCGGCGCCGAGACCGTCGCCTGGAGCCACCGCATGGAGTGCTGCGGCGCCAACTTCACCCTGTCGCGCCCCGGCGTGGTCATCAAGCTCTCCGGCGACATCCTCGCCTCGGCGAAGGCAGCTGGCGCCGACTGCCTGATGGTCGCCTGCCCCTTGTGCCACGGCAACCTCGACATCCGCCAGCAGGAGATCGAGGAGGCAAGCGGCGAACGCTACAACCTCCCGGTCTTCTACGTCACCCAGCTGCTGGGCCTGGCCTGCGGGGTGGCGGCGGGGAAGCTGGGGTTCGAGAGCATGATCGTCAGCCCGGCCGGGCTATTAAAAGAAAAACAGCTTCTTTAACCACAGAGGGACAGAGAACACAGAGGAAAAGCAATGCAAGCAAGCGCTTTGTTCTGGTGGGAAACCCGACCAGTGATTTCCGGTTTTTCTCTGTGCCCTCTGTGATCTCTGCGGCAAAAAGGTTTTAAAGGATTTTCAATGTCCAGAATCGGCGTTTTCGTCTGTCACTGCGGGGAGAACATCTCCCGCACCGTCGACGTGGAAAAGGTGGCGCAGCAGGCCGCGGAGCTCTCCGGTGTCGCCTATGCCTGCGACTACAAGTACATGTGTTCCGACCCCGGGCAGAACCTGCTCAAGAAGGCGGTCGCCGAGCACCGGCTCGACGGCGTCGTGGTCGCCGCCTGCTCCCCGCGGATGCACGAGAAGACCTTCCGCAAGGCGGCCCAGGCCGCCGGTCTCAACCCCTTCCTCTGCGAGATGGCCAACATCCGCGAGCACTGCTCCTGGGTGCACGAGGACCGGGGGGAGGCGACGGCCAAGGCGAGCGAGATCGTCGGCATGCTGGTCGAGCGGGTGAAGAAGGACAAGAAGCTCGTCCCGATCACCGTCCCCGTCACCAAGCGCGCCCTGGTCATCGGCGGCGGCATCGCCGGCATCCAGGCGGCCCTCGACATCGCCGACGCCGGCCACCAGGTGGTCCTGGTCGAGCGCGAGCCCTCCATCGGCGGGCACATGGCCCAGCTCTCCGAGACCTTCCCGACGCTGGACTGCTCCCAGTGCATCATGACGCCGAAGATGGTCGACGTCGCCAACCACCCCAATATCACCCTGCACACGTATTCCGAGATCGAGAGCGTCGACGGCTACATCGGCAATTTCCAGGTGACCATCCGCAAGAAAGCGCGATCGGTCGACATGGGCAAGTGCACCGGCTGCGGCGTCTGCATGGCCAAGTGCCCGCAGAAGAAGATCCCCAACCGCTTCGACAAGGACCTCGGCACCCGCCCCGCCATCTACGTCCCGTTCCCCCAGGCCGTCCCCAACACCCCGGTGATCGACCGGGAGCACTGCACGTACTTCAAGAGCGGCAAGTGCGGGGTCTGCGCCAAGGTCTGCGGACCCCAGGCCGTGGACTACGCCCAGCAGGACGAGCTCGTCACCGAACCGGTCGGGGCGGTGGTCGTCGCCACCGGCTTCGAGCTCTACGACATCGGCCCCAAGCCGGAAGGTTCTGCCTATGAGGGGTACGGCGAGTTCGGCTACGGCACCATCCCCGACGTCATCGACGGCCTCACCTTCGAGCGGCTCGCCTCGGCCAGCGGCCCGACCGGCGGCAAGATCGTGCGCCCCTCCGACGGCGCCGAGCCCAAGTCGGTGGTTTTCATCCAGTGCGTGGGGTCCCGGGCCCGGGAGAAGGGGATCTCCTACTGCTCCAAGATCTGCTGCATGTACACCGCCAAGCACACCATGCTCTACCACCACAAGGTACACGACGGCCAGGCCTTCGTCTTCTTCATGGACGCCCGCACCCCGGGCAAGGGGTACGACGAGTTCTGGCGGCGGGCGGTGGAGGAGGAAGAGGCGGTCTACATCCGCGGCATGGTCAGCCGCCTCTACCAGAAAGGCGGCAAGGTGGTGGTCATGGGGAGCGACGTGCTGGTCGGGGTGCGGGTGGAGATCGAGGCCGACCTGGTGGTGCTGGCCACCGCCGTGCAGGCGCGCCAGGGGGCCGACACGCTGGCGCAGAAGCTCGGCATCTCCTACGACAAATACAACTTCTACTCCGAGGCCCACGCCAAGCTCAAGCCGGTGGAGTGCGCTACCGCCGGGGTGTATCTCGCCGGCGCCTGCCAGGGGCCGAAGGACATCCCCGACACCGTCTCCCAGGCCTCGGCCGCCGCGGCCAAGGTGATGACCCTCTTCGCCAGGGACGAGCTGGAGCGGGAGCCGATCGTCGCCCGGGTCGACGACAAGCGCTGCGTCGCCTGCTTCTACTGCAGGAAGGTCTGCCCTTACGGCGCGGTGGAGGAGAAGGAGATCCGCGACCGCCAGGGGAACCTCATCCGGGTCGTCGCCTGGGTCAACCCCGGGGTCTGCGGCGGCTGCGGCACCTGCCAGGCGAGCTGCCCGTCGAAGAGCGTCGAGCTCGACGGCTACACCGACGAACAGATCATGGCGATGATCGAGGCTTTATGAACCGAGGACAGACGACAGAGGACAGAGGGCAGAAATAGCTTTTTCCGTCATCAGTCTTCCGTCATCTGTCATCGTTTTCAAGAGGATTATCATGCATGCCGAAAAAGTGAACCACGACTTCGAGCCCAAGATCATCGCCTTCGTCTGCACCTGGTGCACCTACGCCGGGGCCGACCTGGCGGGGACCAGCCGGATGCAGTACCCGGCCAACGTGCGGGT
>DASPGW010000034.1 GCA_035620395.1 Desulfuromonadales bacterium
CATCTCGAGGCCAGCGACAGGGTGCGCGTCGTCCTGCTGGCAGGCAGCGGCAAGACCTTCTGCGCCGGCGCCGACCTCGACTGGATGCGCCGCACCGCCGGCTACGGCCGGTCCGAAAACCTTGCCGACGCTCTGGGCCTGGCCGAGCTGATGAAGACCCTCGACCGCCTCGAGAAGCCGACCATCGCCCTGGTGCAGGGACCGGCTTACGGGGGGGGCGTCGGCCTCGTCGCCTGCTGCGACCTGGCGGTGGCCGCGCCGGCGGCCCGCTTCCGCTTCTCCGAGGTCCGCCTCGGCCTCGTGCCGGCGGTAATCTCTCCTTATGTGGTGACGGCCATCGGCGCCCGCGCGGCGCGGCGCTACTTTCTCACCGCCGAGGAGTTCGACGCCGCCGAGGCCCGCCGCCTGGGGCTGGTGCACGAGGTGGTGGAGGAGAACCGGCTGCACGAGCAGGCCCGCGCCTGGAGCGAACTGCTGCTGCAGAACGGCCCCCGGGCCATGGCCGCTGCCAAGGAACTGGTGCGGGCGGTGGCGCGCGGCCCCATCGACGCAGGGATGCTGGCCGTCACCGCCGAAAAGATCGCCGAACTGCGCGCCTCGGGCGAGGGACGCGAGGGGATGAGCGCCTTCCTGGAGAAGCGCCGCCCAGGCTGGGTCAAGAAGTGAAGGCGCAGGCATTGAAATTCCCCTCAATCCCCCTTTCCTAAAGGGGGGTTGGGGGGATTTGATCGAGGTTGTTCATATGTTCACCAAGCTCCTCATCGCCAACCGCGGCGAAATCGCCTGCCGCATCCTTCGCACCGCCCGCCGCCTCGGCGTGGCAAGCGTCGCCGTCTACTCCGACGCCGACCGCGACGCCCTGCACGTTGCCCTGGCCGACGAGGCGTACCGGCTCGGCCCGCCGCCGCCGGCGGAGAGCTACCTGAAGATCGACACCCTGGTCGAAATCGCCCGCAAAAGCGGCGCCGGCGCGGTCCATCCCGGCTACGGTTTTCTCGCCGAGAATGCCGCCTTCGCCGAGGCCTGTGAAGCGGCCGGCCTCGCCTTCGTCGGACCGCCGCCGGCGGCAATCCGTGCCATGGGTCTGAAGAGCGAGGCCCGCCGGCTCGTGGCCGAAGCCGGTGTCCCCCTCGTCCCCGGCTTCTTCGATCCCGACCAGAGCCCGCAGCGGCTGCATCAGGCGGCGGCCGAGCTCGGCTTTCCGGTGCTGATCAAGGCGAGCGCCGGCGGCGGCGGCAAGGGGATGCGGGTGGTGCACTCGGCGAAAGAGTTCGACCGCGCCCTGGAATCGTGCCGGCGGGAGGCGGCTACTGCCTTCGGCGACGACGCCGTGCTGGTCGAGAAGTTCCTCCCCGGTGTCCGCCACATCGAAGTCCAGATCTTCGCCGACCGGCACGGCAATGCCGTTCACCTCTTCGAGCGCGACTGTTCCCTGCAGCGCCGCTACCAGAAGATCATCGAGGAGTCGCCGGCGCCGGGGATCACCGCGGATTTGCGGCAGAAGCTGGGGGAGACGGCGCTGGCGGCGGCCCGGGCCGCCGGTTACCTCGGGGCCGGCACCGTCGAGTTCCTGCTGGCAGCGGACGGCGCCTTCTATTTCAACGAGATGAACACGCGGCTGCAGGTGGAGCACCCGGTGACCGAGCTGATCACCGGCATCGACTTGGTGGAGTGGCAGCTGCGGGTCGCGGCAGGCGAGCCGCTTCCCCTTCGGCAGGAGGAGATATCCCTCCACGGCCACGCCATCGAGGCCCGCCTCTGTGCCGAGGACCCGTCCCGCGATTTCCTCCCCGCCACCGGGAAACTGGAAGCCTTGCACTTTCCGGCCGAATCAGCCCATCTCCGCATCGACACGGGAGTGCGTCAGGGGGACCGGGTGGCGATCCATTACGACCCGCTCCTCGCCAAGCTGCTCGCCCTGGGCGATGATCGCGAGGAGGCCCGGCGGCGGCTCCAGCGGCTGCTGGGCGAAACCCTGGTCGCCGGGGTGACGACCAACCTCGATTTTCTCGCCGCCGTCCTCGCCCACCCGGGCTACGCGAAGGCCGAAATCGATACCGGCTTCATCGAGCGGCACCGCCCCGCCCTCTTCCCCGCCCCGGGACCGGCGCCGGCCGAAGCAAAGGTTCTGGCGGCCCTATTTCTGCTGCTGTGCCGGACTGTAACTGCAAAGGAGGCGGCCAGCGCTTCGGCCGACCCCTGGTCTCCCTGGCACCGCACCGACGGCTGGCGGCTCAACGGCGGAAGCTGCCGGCCATTCACCCTGCGCGATGGCGAGGAGGAGTTTACCGTCGTCCTGCGCCGACGGCAGGACGGTTGGCTGGCCGAGGTGGCGCACGACAGGCTGGCGGTGGAAGGAGCGCTGACAGAGTCGGGGGAAATGGCCGTCGAGATCGCCGGCCGCAGGGTCAGCGCCCGGGCAGCCGTGCAGGCGGCGGAGCTGACCCTGCTCTTCGAAGGCCGGCGCTACCGCTTCGGCCTCGGCGAACAGCGGGGTGAAGGGCACGGTGCGGAGAATGCCGGCGGACGGCTCACCGCGCCGATGCCGGGACGGGTGCTGGCCGTGCTGGTCGAGCCGGGCGCCCGGGTCCGGCGGGGGGAACCCTTGCTGGTCCTCGAAGCGATGAAGATGGAGCACACCATCGCCGCCCCCGCGGACGGCGTGGTGAAGGAGGTACATTTTCAGGCCGGCCAGCAGGTGGAAGAGGGGGCGCGGCTGATGTCCATGGAGAGCGCCGGGGAGAAGAGCGATGCGACTGCCGAAAAGGGTCAGACTGGTTGAGGTCGGGCCGCGCGACGGCCTGCAGAACGAGCCGGGAAGCGTGCCGGCGGAGGTCCGCATCGGACTGATCGAGCGGCTGGCCGACGCCGGCCTCACCGTCATCGAGGCCGGGTCCTTCGTCTCGCCGGCCAGGGTGCCGCAGATGGCGGCAACGGATCAAGTGCTGGCCGGGCTATCCCACCGCCCGGGCGTCCGCTACCCCGTCCTCGTTCCCAACCGGCAAGGGCTGGAGGCGGCACTGGCCGCCGGGGCGAAGGATATCGCCGTCTTTGCCGCCGCTTCGGATACGTTCTCCCGGCGCAACATCGGCTGCTCCATCGCCGAGAGCCTGGAGCACTACCGGGAGGTGTGCACCATCGCCCGCGAACGGGATATGCACATCCGCGGCTACGTCTCCTGCGCCCTCGGCTGTCCCTTCGAGGGAGAGGTCATGCCTTTCGCCGTGCGCGAGCTGGCCGCAGCCTTGCAAGCGATGGGGTGCGAAGAGATCTCCCTCGGCGACACCATCGGCGTCGGCACGCCGGGGAAGGCGCGCGCCCTGGTCGAGGCGGTCGGCGCGAAGGTGCCGGTGGAGAGTCTTGCCTGCCATTTCCACGACACCTATGGCCAAGCCCTGGCCAACACCCTGGCGGTGCTGGAACTCGGCGTCGCCATCTTCGACAGCTCGGTCGCCGGCCTCGGCGGCTGCCCCTTCGCGCCGGGTGCGGCCGGCAACGTCGCCAGCGAGGACCTGCTCTACATGCTCGACGGCCTCGGCATCGAGACCGGGGTCGATCTGGGGAAACTGGTTGAAGCCGGGCGCTTCATCTGCGACCACCTCGGCCGGCCCTCAGGGTCAAAGGTCGCCATCGCGGTAGCACATAAAACCTGAGCTTCAATTTTTTTACATCTCCGCTCTCTTCTTTTCATCCCGGGCGAAGCGCGACAGGATACGGCAGGCCTGCCATTCGGAGACGTCCCGCCAGTGACGGTAGGCGGCGGCGACGGCAAAGCTCCAGCCGCTGCGGATATTGGCGCAGCAGACCATCTCGACCTGGGGCGCCAGCCCCTGGACTGCCTCCAGGTGCCCGGTAGGGACGGCGACCACCAGGCGGGTCGCCCCGGCCTTGCGCAGCGCCTCCACCGCTACCCGCATGGTGAAGCCGGAGGCAAGCCCGTCGTCGACCAAAACGACCAGCCTTTCCGCCATGTCGGGGAGAGGCCGTGCCCCCCGCATCAGCTGCATCCGCCGCTGGACCTTTTCGAGGGCCTGGTCGATCCCCGCCCCAACCTGCTCATCGCTCAGGCCAAGACAGGCGAGCAGGCAATCGTTGAGACGCACGGTCCCGTCGAAAGCAACGGCGCCGTAGCCGGCCTCGGGATTCCAGGGGACGGTCACCTTGCTGACCACCGCCACGTCCAGACAGCAGCCAAGCTGCTGCGCCACCCGCGCCGCCACCGGCACGCCGCCGGCCGGGATACCGAGCACCAGCGGCTGCTCCGCCCGCCACGGCATGAGCAGCTCCGCCAGCCTCTCTCCGCCATCCCCCCGATCGCTGAAGACTGCCGTCCGCTCACGCATCTCCTCTATTTCCCGAATGTCGAACTCTCCCATGGTTGTCTCCCGGAGCTTGGCAGCACGCACAAGCAGCCACATTCCACCGTGGAAAATTGAATGAACGTTTATTTTGCAGGGACTTTTCTTAATCCTACCACTTTTGCTCATGATTCACATGAACCGCCCCTGCTCTTCTGCTAAGATATACCCATCGCCCCTGAAGTCCGCACCGACCAAGGAGAACGCAATGCGCACCTGCCTGATCCTGCTCGCCCACGGCAGCCCCGACCCCCGCTGGCGGGCGCCTTTCGAGAAGCTGGCCGCCACCCTCAAGGCCGAGTTCGGCGCCGACCGGGTCAAGCTCGCCTACCTGGAATACGCCGCCCCGTCCCTGGAGGACGTGGCCGGCGAGCTGGCCCGGGAAGGGGAAGGCCAATGCCGGCTGCGCATCCTGCCGCTGTTCATGTCCGGCGGCGGCCACGTCGACCGGGACATCCCCGGCCTGGTGGCGGCCCTCGGCTGGAAGTACCCGGAGATCGCGGCGGAGATCCTGCCGGCGGCCGGCGAGCATCCGAAGGTCCTTGCGGCGCTGCGGGAAATCGCCGGAGAGGCGCTGCGGCTGCCCAGAAACACGTAGGGGCGCAGCATGCTGCGCCCCTACACCAACCCAGTTCTTTCCCTTTTCCCCGCCTAGAACTCCTGCGGCATCGCCTTGACCTGCTTCGCCGTAAAGACCGGCCCGTCCTTGCAGACGTAGACATTGCCGACGTTGCACCGGCCGCACTTGCCGAGGCCGCACTTCATCCGGTTCTCCAGCGTGGTGTAGATGGCGTCGTCGCCGAAGCCGAGCTTCTCCAGCACCGGCAGGGTGAACTTGATCATCACCGGCGGGCCGCAGACCAGGGCGATGGTGTTCTCGGCCGCAGGAGCGGCCTGCTCCAGCACCATCGGCACGAAGCCGACCTGACCATCCCAGCTCGGGCCGTTGCCACCGGGATCGACGGTCTTGACCAGGCGCACGTCGCCGCGCTCCTCCCATTCCCTGAGCTCCCGCTTGTAGACCAGGTCGGCCTCGGTGCGGGCGCCATAGACGATGGTGATGTCGCCGAACTTCTCGCGCCAGTCGAGGCAGTTCCAGATCAGGGTGCGCAGCGGCGGCAGGGCGATGCCGCCGGCGACGAAGACCAGGTTCCTGCCGAAGAACTCCTCGATGGGAAAGGAGTTGCCGTAGGGGCCGCGCACCCCGACCGTGTCGCCGACCTCCAGCCGCCGCAGCGCCTCGGTGACCCTGCCGACGGCCCGGAAGCAGCACTCGATGTGCCCCTTGCGGGTCGGCGAGGAGGCGATGCAGAAGGTCGATTCGCCCGCGCCGAAGGCCGAGTATTCGGCGAACTGGCCGGCACGGAAGGCGAAGGAGTCGCGCACCGCTTCGTCCTCGAAGACCAGGCGGAAGGTGCGGATGTCGTGGGTCTCGTCGACGATGGCGTCGATGGTGGCGAGGTGGGGCTTGTAGATGTTCTTGTCAGGGATGCACATGGGAAAACCTTTGATTCATGGGACAAATGGGACTAATAGGACCGATGGGACAGGATGCCGTCCCATGCGTCCCATAGGTCCCATTGGTCCTATGGTTTGCTGTTGATCTCGTCGAGCACTGCCGCGATGTCGATCCCGACCGGGCAGGCGCGGATGCAGCGGCCGCAGCCGGTGCAGAGGGTCAGGCCGAACTTGTCGTCGTAGTACTTGAACTTGTGCATGATCCGGTTGCGGTAGCGCTGCGGCTGGACGTCGCGCGGGTTGTGGCCGGAAGCGTGGTTGGTGAACTTGCCGAAGCCGCAGGCGTCCCAGTGCTTGCGCCGCTCCCCTTTGGTCTCGCTCCCCTCGTCGCTGATGTCGAAGCAGTGGCAGGCCGGGCAGAGGAAGGCGCAGGCGCCGCAGCCGGCGCAGCGCTCGGCGATCGATCCCCAGAAGGGGTGTTCGAAGTTCGCGTCGAGCCAGGCCTTGATCCGTTTCAAGTCAAGGGGCGCTGCGGCCGGCTCGGCCGGAGGCAGCGCTTCGATCGACTCCGCTTCGGCGAAGAGGCCGGCGTGCGCCGTCAGCAGCGCTTCCCCCTTCTCCGTCACCACGGCGCAGGCGTAGCCGCCCCCGGCAAGCGGGGTGAGGAAGAGGTCGCTCCCCTGCGTCGCCGCCGGGGAGAGCCCGACGGCGGTGCAGAAGCAGGCGTCGTCGGCCGTGGTGCAGGCCAGGCCGATGATCACGGTCCGGCGCCGCCGCTCGAGGTAGAACTCGTCGTGGTAGTCCCAGGAGAAGACCGCGTCGAGGATTCCAGGCGCCGCCGCGTCGCAGGAACGGGCGGCGATAAGGACCGATTCCGGCAGCCGGGAGAGGTCGACATCGCGCACCGTCATCCTCCCCTCACGCTTCTCGTAGGAGAGGATGCTCTCGCAGACGGGGAAGAAGGTCTCCTTGGCGGAGCGCCGCGGCAGCTCGTCGAGGGACAGCTCTTCCCCCCGGCGCAGCGGCTCGTACAGGGTCACGGTCCCGGCCCGCTTCGGGCCGACCACCCGCTTGCCTTCCCTCAGCAGCGCATCGACCAGCAGATGCAGATTCTGTTCGGTAATCGTTTTCGGCATGTGTCATCCTGTAGGGGCGGACTGCGTCCGCCCAGGGCGCATGCAATGCGCCCCTACATGGTCACTTGATGAACGACTGGTCGTCGTCTTCCCTATACTCCGCCAGCGGCCCTTTCTCTTTCGGCTCCAGCCCCGCCTCATGCCCGTAGAGCGCCTTGAGCTCCTTTGCCATCTTGCGGTTGAGCAGGTTCAGCGGAATGTCCATCGGGCAGACCCGCTCGCACTCGGCGCAGCCGGCGCAGCGTCCGGCCAGGTGCATGGCGCGCACGATGTGCCAGGCCGTGTTGCCGGCCGGGCGCGGGGTGCTCTCCACCGCCTGCGGCCGGTTGCGGTCGCAAAGGCACTGCTCGCAGTAGCAGAAGGGGCAGACCTGACGGCAGGCGAGACAGCGGACGCAGCGCGAGAACTGCTCCTTCCAGAAGGCCCAGCGCTCGGCCGGGGTCATCGCCTCCAGCCGGGCCAGTTCGGCCGCCTCCAGCGGGTCGAGTCGCGGCAGCTCGGGAAGGGTCCCGGCCAGAAGGTCGACCCCCTCGGGGACATGGACGCTGCACTCGCGGCACTTGCGGGCGAGGGACGCGGAAGATAGCGGCGCGCGGCGGTCGGCGGCGGCGCCGTAGACCCCGGCACAGACGACGCCGATGACGACGATCTCCTCGCGTTTGAGCTGCGACTCGCCGATCAGCCCGGCCAGGGCCTTGAGGTCGCACCCCTTGGCGACGATGGCCAGCCGCCCTTTCTTGCGCACCTCTTTCTTCGCCTTGGTCAGAAAGAGGGTGAGGTTGTTGACGCAGGCGGGGGAGAAGACCAGCTGCTGCGCCGCCTCGGCGTCGGTGACGACCGCCGGCATGGCGGTTCCCGCCCGGCGGCCGGGGACATAGCCGATCACCGCCGCTACGCTCCCTTCGCTCAGCAGCCGGGCCGCCTCGGCGCGGATGGTCGCCGTCGCCGCTTCGTAGACGGCGGGGGCGATGAGGACGGATTGTTCGATGCTGGATGCGGTGTTGGTCATGGAATGATGCCTTTTTGTAGGGGCGGACTGCGTCCGCCCAGGGCGCATGCAATGCGCCCCTACGGTATTGCCTCGTACGCTTCCTGCAAATCCGCCGCCGCGAGCGCCCCGGACCAGCACTCCTCCTGCTCCAGTTCCTTGAACTCGCGCATCGGCCCCAGCTGCCGCACCCGTTCGGTCAGGTCAGTCACCACCTCGACCCATTTGCCCCCTTCGGCGGCGGAGACCCAGGAGAACTGCAGCCGCTGCAGGTCGACGCCGACGAAGTCGAGCAGGCCCCGAAAGGCTGCAAAGCGGCGCCGGGCGTGGAAATTGCCCGCCATGTAGTGGCAGTCGCCCGGATGGCAGCCGGAGACCAGCACCCCGTCGGCCCCCTTCTGGAAGGCGCGCAGGATGAAGACCGGGTCGATGCGGCCGGTGCAGGGGAACTTCACAACCCGCACGTTGGCCGGGTACTGCATCCGGCTGGTCCCCGCCAGGTCGGCCCCGGCGTAGGTGCACCAGGTGCAGACGAAGGCGATGATCTTGGGCTCGAAGTCGTGGTTCACTTTTTCGGCATGCATGATAATCCTCTTG
>DASPGW010000035.1 GCA_035620395.1 Desulfuromonadales bacterium
GAGCCTGTTTCCGGCGACCCCAGAAATTCTATTTGCCGCATGCTTAGCAGCTTGTATTTGGTATGGTTAACATACCAAGGGGCGATACCTACCAGTTCGAGGTCTCTGTATACACCGATGATGAAGAGTTTTCGATTTTCATTCAGGTAGCACTCTGCCCAGGAAAAGAGCCATTCCCATGTCAGAAAAACGGTGTTGGAGACGGAACCGTCCAACAAATGGTTCCAATCGACGGCCAACCGCTTCCATGCATCAAGAGAATCGATGATTTCTATCCTGTATTTCATGGAATAAAACCTTACCCCTCCACCGGCCAATGCCGGGGCAGCAGCTCCATCACTTCCCGCACAAACTCTTTCGACTTGCTCCGGGCCATGGGGATATCCGCCTCGGGGACCAATGCGTTCACCTGCACATACGCCCCATCGTTGCGGTTGTGCAGTACCCGCCCCTTGAACCGCTGGATGTTCTGCTGCAGCCCCGTCGCCAGCACCCGGGTGCCGGCCGTCTGGTACCAGTGGAGCATCACGTTGTTGACCCCGTCCTTGCCGGCCACCACATAATTGACCTTGACACCCTGCGGGTAATAGCTGGGGTAGACCTCCACAGTTCCCGTCTCGATGATTCCCCACCCCGCCCCCGGCAGACAGGCGTAAGGGTTATGGCCGGTACGGCCTCCCTTGGCGGTGCCGTAATAGCCGATATAGAGACCGAGAGCTTCTCCCTCAGGCGAGCGGTACTGCCGATAGACATGCAGATCGGCCTGCAGGGCGTCATATACCCCTTGATCAAAGGAATCCTCACGCCCCTGATACCCCGCGATCTCCATGGGCAGGTTCTCCAGATTGGTATGGAGCACCCTGGGTACACCCCGATTTGCCACAGACAAAATCAGGCCCGCAGTCAATAACAGGGTCAGCAATGCAAGGTAGAAGAATTTATTGCTCATCCCGCATCCCTCGCCTTCAAAACCCTGTAAATCAGAAACAGCAGCGCGAGGCCGAACATAAACACCGCCAGCCCTGAAAATTCGTGCAGAAAACCACGGGCAACGCGGTCGCCGAAAAAATGCGCCAGAACTCCCGTACCGCTGACCCGCAGAATGTTGGCCAGCATGGCGACGGGTATGGCCGACAGGATCAGAACCGCCTTGCGCCACCCGCTGCCGGGGGAGATGTAGGCGAAAATCACGCCGAGCATGGTCAGGGACATGATGGAGCGGATGCCGCTGCAGGCCTCGGCCACTTCAAGCTGGGTCTGCAGGAAATAGAGCATGTTCCCTTCGCGGTAGACGGGAATGGAACAGAACTGAATCAGCCCGGCCGAAATTCTGGTGGCCGCCAGTTGCAGAGGGAATGCGACCATGCCGAGCAGGGTGTCGGGAATCGGTACCATGAAGAACAGAAAACCCAGCGGGAAGGCCAGCAGGCGGAGCATGGCGGTCCCCAGGCAGCTCCACAGCAGCCCGATCAGCGCGGCAACGAGCATCAGGCGGGCAAAAAAGGCGATGCCGCCGGCGTAGCTGACGAAGTAAATCGCCAGGCTTGCCACCAGCAGGGTCAACCCCGGAATGGACCCCTGGACCGGGACAAGGCGTATCGCCTCGCGCTTTTCCCAGAGGAAGTAAAGAGAGATCAGCGGTACCAGCAGGGCATGGGAATTGTCGGAATGGCCGAGCCAGGTCTCGACCATGGGCGGCAGCACGGGCCAGAAGACCGCCGCCCAGGCGAGCAGCAGAACCGGCAATTGCCATTTGATGTTTTGCACACCCTTCGTCATAGCGACTCAATCCCGGCCGGAAGATGCAATTTCGAAATCCCCCCTTGCCCCCCTTTGCCAAAGGGGGGCAAAACCTGGCTGAATGACCCTCAAGATCCTCTTCCGGTCCGCCCCACGCACAAACCCATGCACCGGCAGCGTCACCAGACGTTGCGCGACGTCCCGTGCGGCGGGAAAATCCTCCCCGGCAAAATCCGCCGCCAGTTCGGGCACCCGATGAACCGCATCCGGATAGGACGGGGCGATGCCCAGACCCAGGCGATTGCTTTCCTCCACCACCCTGCACGCCTCGTCAGCGCTGTCCAGCATCACCGGGTAACGGAGCAGCGGCCGTGCAGCGCCCTTCCGAATTGGTTTCAGGATTTTTTGCCACTCAGCGACCCAGGTCTTTCGCGTGCATTGAAGCGCCGCCAGCTTAGGCTGCCAGCCACGCGCCAGGCCGGCCTGCAGGCCGGACAGCCTGCGCATGGGAAATTCCGGGTCGTAGATCGTTTCGCCCAACCGCAAGAATGGCAGCGCCTTGGGCAGCCAGAACAGAGCCGGGCGGGTCAGCAGCGACAGAGCCAGGGCGTAAAACACAATCTTCAGGGTTTGCAAGGCGCCGTAATCGTCCAGCCCGGCGTATTGGCCGGCGAGGGCCGCGCCGAGATCGTCGCGACCGGTGAGAATCACCCCGCCCTCCACGGTTGAGAGCGCCTTGCCCCGCCCGAGGCTGAAAAAACCGACATCGCCGAGGGTTCCCAACTTCCGCCCGTCGCGCTCGCTCCCCATGGCCTGGGCCGCGTCCTCGACAATCACCACCTCCGGATTGCCGACCATGGCCCTGAGCCTCTCGACGTCGGCCGGCAGACCGAAAAGGTGGACCGGGACCACGCACAGCAGACGGGGGTCGGCGAGTTTGGCCCGCAGTTGCCGGACATCGAAATCGTGGGTGGCCGGATCGATGTCGCACAGGCTCACTTTCAACCCCGACCGGACGATGGCGGAAGGCACCGAGTAGCAGGTGAAGGCCGGAATCAGTACCCGGTCGCGCTCCGGGTACGCCTTTTTGAGCGCCAGCAGGATCAGGGTCAGGGCCGCCTTGCCGGATGACACCAGAAAGCAGTGGCGGCTGCCGAAAAATGCCTGCAGCTCGCCCGAGAACCGCTGCGTTTCACGACGTCCACGCACCCATCCCAGCAATCCGGAGGAGAGATCCAGCCAGGATAAGGGTGCCGCGGCTGGGGGCAGGGTACGTCCGATACGCATCAAACAACCTCTTTCACAAACTGATGTTGCGCCGCAGGGGCGGGCCCAGCAGGGTGGTCACCCGCAGGGGCAGGCATGACCAGAGCATCTCGGCAAAGCGACGGCCGGTCGCCGTCCAGTTGCCCGTTATGCCCGTCGATTCGGGGGCCGTCAGGTCCTGCCAGCACAGGGGAGAAGGCTTGGCGCCCCATTGCTCCTTGAACCTGTACGTCCCTTCGCCGGGCGTGGAACGCCCGAAATCGAACTTTTCATAGCCGCCATCCGCCGCGAAGGCGAGAAACGTCCAGTAGAGCAGCATATTCGGGTTGAGGTGGTTGCAGGACCGCAGCGACGAAGCCCAGGGGATGGAAACCGTGCGGGGATGCAGCAGAAGGATCCCCCCTGCCGCCGGAGCGCCATCCTGGGTGTAAACCACTCCGACCCGTGCCCGCCCGGCGAAAATCTCGACCACCGCCTCGATCCATCTCTTGCTGTGTACCGGAGATCCGAGCAGCCGCATGTTTTGGGCAAACACTCCGTAGAAATCATCGATCAATTCCGTGCCGCCCAGGCGGGCACGCAAACCGTCCCGCTGCGGCTTTTTCACCTGGCTGCGCAGCTTCGATTTCAAACCGGCCAGCAACCTACCCGAGTCTCCGGGAAGATCGAGGAGCATGCGCACCTTTTGGCCTGCCGCGGCGCCGCTGGCCGAAGCTGCGTTCCGGAGACCGGCCCAGCGGAGTTCAGGGCCCTTGGCCGCCACTCCGGCGGCGAAATCGCTGGCTGCCCGCAAAAGCGCCTCGCTGATCTCCGCATCGCAAGCCAGACAGCCACCGACATCGCAATAAGGCAGCGACACCAGCCGCCCCGCGAAAAGAGGCGTTTTCAGGTGAATCATGGGGAGGACGCCACAAACGTCCCCGCCCCGCTCCGCCAGCAGATATGCCCCCTGAAAACCGTAGGCCTGCTCCACTGCCTTCTTCCAGCCGTATTGGTGGTAAGCGAGCCCGTCGGGATGGTTCAGTACGAAGGCATCCCAGGCGGACTGGTCTCTGTCGTTGGCCAGACGTATGCGCATGGCTACCCCGGATTCCCCTCGGCGATGGCAGGCACCGGCCGGACTCTTACGGGTTCAGCCTCCTGTCCCCGCTCCTCGTGCGGCAGAATGCCACCCAGGGCTGCCTGAATCGGGGAGAAGGGAAAATCCTTGAGCAGGCGCCGCAGCCGCCCTTCGGTCTTCTCCAGGTTGAGATAGTGCCGGAACCGGCTCTTCCACCCGGCACCGACCATGCGCGGCTGCTCCGGATCAAGCTCCCATGGATGAAGGTAGAAAACGAAAGGCCGCCCCTCCTGCCGGTTGATGCGCCCCAGTCCCCAGCGGGTGACCGCGTAGGGGAAAAGGCGGAAATAGCCGCCGCCGGCGATGGGCAGGTTGCGGCCGCAAAGTTTCAGGGTGGTGATGGGAATCTCCAGCATCCTGCAGGCGGGCTCCCCCGCCGGAGTCTCCGTTCGGCCATCCTCGGGCGCCCACTGTCCCTGGTCGCCGCGAATGACGCAGAAGGGAAAGCGCGGCCAGTCGGGAATGCCGTAGAAATCGTGCTTCACCGGAAAGACGCTGGAATCGTAGCGATAGCCCGCTTCCAGCAGTTCATCGTAGGCCCAGAGGGAATGCAGCCCGATCGAGTAGCTCGGCGCCCGGTAGCCGAGGACCGCCTGCCCGCCCAGATCTTCCAGCAGCGTCTTGCTCCGGCGGATGTCGTCGCGGAACTCGGCGCGGCTCTGGGTGGTGACGCGGCGGTGGCCGTAGCCGTGGCTGGCGATTTCGTGCCCGTGCCGGGCGATTTTTTTCACCAGTTCGGGAAACCGGCGAGCCACCCAGCCGAGCACGAAAAAGGTGGCCCGGACGTCGTATTCCGCAAGGAGGGCCAGCACCCTTTCCGTGTTGCGGTCGACCCTGAACTCGCACCTTTCCCAGGTCTCGGGAGGTGAGACCGTTTCGAAGGCCGAGACATGGAAGTAGTCCTCCACGTCGATCGTCAGCAAATTGGCAGGCGCCATAGTTTCCCCCGGGTCAGCCGAAGAGCCTGACCAGCAGCCCTTTTTTCCCCTGCTCCCGCGCTCCGGCAGTTGCGGTCAGCACCGCCGCGGCGCCAATCACCTGCTGCAACTCCTCGAGCTGGCGGCTGATCTGCCGCTGCCCCTCCTCCAGCCGGCCGATCTGTTCTTTCTGCTGGCCGATCAAGGCCTTGAGAATGTTTTCGTACATGGCCAGCCTGTCCAGCATCGTCACCTGGCCGGACTGAGCGGATTCAATCCGTCGCATGGCCGCTTCGAGACCGCCGATCTTCCCCTGCCACTCGCAAAACAGCGCTCCGTCGACCGCCGCCGGCGACTTCTCCTCCTGGGTCAGGTCCGTTCCGGCAGAGAAGTCGCCCGCCACCTCCTCCACCAGCTGCACGGACAGTTCCAGGGTCTCATCGACGAACGCCGCCAGCAGCAGGAAGTCACAGAAGATGTTGATCAGTCGCGGGATCCCCTTGCTGAAGCCGTGAATGAGGTCGAAGGTCCCTTCCTGGAAACGGACCGCCTCGCGGTTGCCGGCCAGCTCCAGGCGATGCAGCACGTAGCTTTCGGTCTCCTCCCGGGGCAGGGGGTCGATGTGGCAGGCGATGCCGATGCGCTGCCGCAGTTGCCGCAGGCCGGGCTGGTTGATGATGGTCCGCAGCTCGGGCTGCCCGACCAGAATGATCTGCAGCAGCTTGACCTGGTTGGTCTCCAGGTTGGACAGCAGCCGGATTTCCTCCAGTACCTCGGGGGCGAGGTTCTGCGCCTCGTCGACAATGACGATGGGACGGCGGCGGGCGGCGTGCTGGGCGATCAGGAAGTCGTTGAGATCGTGCAGCAGAGCCACCTTGTCCCTGCCCTCCGTCGGCAGCCCGAAGTCGTCGTTGATCAGGGCCAGCAGCTGCTCGGGACTGACCCGGGTATTGAATACCATTGCCCGGCAGACGTCGGCAGCGAGCTGACCGATCAGGTTGCGGATGAGGGTCGTTTTGCCCGAGCCTACCTCGCCGGTGAGAAGGATGAAGGCGGCCCGTTCCTGCAGGCCATATTCGAGGTAGCTCAGGGCCCGCCGGTGGGAGCGGCTGGGGAAGAGAAACCGCGGGTCCGGGACCAGCTCGAAGGGCTTCGTATGCAGACCGAAAAACTCTTTGTACATGGGGAGTCCTGTTGTTAGTAAGCCGTCAACGGCAGTCGTTCCTCAGCGTTCTGTCCTTCCTGATAGCCCGTCAGCGATCGCTCGAATCGCACCGCTGCCGCCAGGAAAACGATATTGTTGCGGTATTCGTTGTTGTCCAGTGCCGTTCCAGGCAGATTGGACCGGCTGACATGATGGTCATAGCCGAGCGATACGGTGAAGATCCCCAGGCGGTACTCCAGGGCGGCGCCGGCCGACGTCCGGCGGACATCCTCGTCTTCGGGAAGAAACTCCAGGTAGGCGAGGCTGCCGTGCAGGCGCAGGTCGAGCCTTTCTCCTACCGGTATGCGCAGAGCCAGTGCGCCACCCGCCGAGCGGTCTTCCCGATCCACCGAGCGGAAGTCTTCATCCTGGGCAAAAACGCTGAAATCCGTCCGGATTTTCCCGGCGTAACCGACAGTCCCTCGGGCCGTCCGGGTTTTTGCCAGACCGTCGTCGACCAGGACGGTGAAATTTTCGGAGTAGGCCAGGCCGAAAGAAAGTCTGGGCGTGGCACGCAGATCGGCCCCGGCGGACCAGATGGCGGAGGTTTCGGCATCCCCGTCCCTGAACTCGATCCGGCTGACGCCGCCATCCCCCCGCAAGGTCAACTGCGGCCCTGCCTTGAAGGTAAAACCCGCGACCAGGTCCTGCCGCCGGAAGTCGTCGTTAATTTCGGCATAATGAAAACGCTGCGCCCCGCTCAGGGTCAGAACCCATCGGGGGGAGAACTCCCTGGCCAGTTCCAGGGTAAAGGCGTGGCTGGTGTGGTCGTCCCCTTCCGGCGAATCGTAAGCGAACTTGTCGAACTGGTAGCCCAGCGTCGCCTGCAGCGCCGGCAGCCTCCCCAGGCGGTAGCGTGGGCCCAGCAGGAAGTGGTTTTCGTTGATCTTGTTGACAATAAGGTTGGTCTCCACCGTCGGTCGTCGCCGGTCAATGGACACCCGCCTGTACTCGTCGAGGATGCGAACCGAGAAACTCTTCTCGGGAAAAATTTCAGCCTCGGCCCGCGCCCGCTGGGTATCCCGAACCGATGTCGCATCGAACTCCGGGTGATCGCGGAAGAAGAGAAACTCGAAACCATAGTCGAGAACGAGAGAGAAACGGCGGGTTTCCCAGCGCAGGGCCATCCCGGGATTGACGGTGGTGATGAAATCGCTTTCCTCGTCAAAGGAGGCCAGGAAGATGTTGTCATCGTATTCTTCACGCACCGCCAGCCGCGGCTCGACCCCCAGGCGCGCCCAGGCGTGGGAGGCGAAAAGCAGGGTCAGGCTCAACAAACAAAAGCATGCCGGGATGAGTTGCCGCAAGATCGCCGATCCTTTCTTCCTGCTCAGTAGTAGTAATAACGCCCGTTGCCCGGGGTGAAGCTGACATCGTTGTACACCACACCCAGGAGGTTGGCATCCTTCAGGGAACCGAGCCCCTCTCTGATATCGTTGGTCCTGGCGACGCCCTCGCGAACGACGAAGAGTACGCCGTCGACCACCTGTCCAAGCATCTGTGCGTCGGCGAAAGGGGCCGACGGCGGGGTGTCGATGATGACGTAACGGTCCGGGTAGCGGCTTTTCAGCTCCCGGAGGATGTCCTTCATCCGTGCGGACGAGAGCAGTTCGACGGGATCGGCGACCACCCCGCCGGCGGGCAAAACCACGAGCCGGCCGAGTCCGGTTTTCACGAGTGCCCGCGCCACCGGCAGATGGTCCTGAAGGCACTGGGCCAATCCGACCTCCGGTTTGATTCCCAGGTACCGGTGGACCGAAGGCCGGCGCAGGTCGGCGTCGATCAGCACGACCGAGTGGTCGTACTCCTGGGCCAGGACGATGGCCAGGTTGAGGGCGGTGAGAGTTTTCCCCTCATTGCTGCCGGCACTGGTGATCAGCAACGTATTGAGAAACCGCTCCCCCCTGGTGAGGCGGAGAACCAGAGACTTCAGCTTCCGGTACTCCTCGGCGGCGGCCGGATTATTCTTGTTGCCCGGCGCCACCAGAAAGGGGCTGCTGACCGGCAGGGGGTTTGCCAGGAGCAGTGCGGCGTCTCTCTCCCGGTGCCCGTTTCCCCTTTCCGCCGAGGGCGCGCTCGCCGCTTCCGCCGACGGGACGGGAATGAATTCCGGGTTGTGTTCCCTCTGCCTGGCGGCCTTTTCCAGTGCCTGTTCGATTCGACTCATAGCGGAATCCCGTGTATGGTTATTGGCCTTTCAATCTCGTGCCTCGTGCCCATGATCGTCAAACCATTCCCTTCAGCACCTCGTAGGCGAGCAGACCGAGGATGCCTGAAAAATAGAGACCGGAGACGCCATAGGCCAGCAGGTTCCGGCGGCGATTCCGGGCGACGAGGGCCGGGTCGACCATGCTGGGGATGATGGCGCAGACCTCCAACCCCAGATCGCGCAACTGTTGCACCTGACAGATTGAGGCATTCAGGTTCTCCAGCAGCAGTACGAGACCGGCTCCCGCGCCCAGGCCGGCGGCAATGGCCAGCAAAATCATTCTGGCCATATCGGGGGAAACCGGCCGGGACGTCAGGATCGCAGGGTCGATGATCCGGAAGGTGGCAGTCTTGTTGCCGATTTCCATCTGTTTGGACACCTCGGTCTGCCCTTTGCGCAGCAGCAGCTGTTCGAAGACGCGGCGGTGGGAGTCGCGCTCCTGCTCGAGCACGGCCAGCGTCTTCTTGTTCTCGGGGACCTCCTGCAGTTCCCGTTTTCTCGTCTCCGCCAGACTGAGCAGCCTGGCCCTACGGGCCTCGAGGGAACTGATTTCGGCCTCGATGTCGAAAAGGTTCTGCTGCAGGTCCTGGTGCATGGGGTTGGGGGTGAACATCGCGACTTCCCCGGCAGTCGATTCCCACCCCTTCCCCTCCTGCCTCTTCAGCATCTCGATCTCGGCCTTCAACCGGACCACTTCGGGATAGTTCTCGGTGTAGGTCAGCAACAGCTGGCCGATCCGCTGTTCGAGACGAATGATGCGATCCTCCTTCTGCCCCTCGCTGAAAACGGCGACCTTCGGCTCCACCGACCGCAGCTGGGTCTTGAGCCGCGCCTGTTTCGCCCGCAGGGTTTCCACGGTGAGAGTGAGGCTTTCCACCTCGGCGGCGTACCGCTGCAGGTCGGCTATGATCGGCTGCTCCCCGTTGGCGAGAAAAACGCCCTGGCTCTTGCGGAAGCCGATGATGGCATCCTCCGCCTGATCAAGCTTGCCCTTGAAATGAGCGAGCTGCTCGTCCAGGAACCGGTTGGCGCCGAAGGTTTCTTCCCGCTTGCCGGCGATATTCTGTTCGACGTATGTCCGGACCAGGGTGTTGACGTAATCTTGCGCAAACTTCGGATTTTTGTCTTTGAAGGAGACGATGAACAGCCCTTCCTTCCCCTTGATGGTGATTTCAGTGCGTTTCTGGAGGTCGTCGACAAGGTTCTGGAACGCGGTATCGTTGGCGAGCGGAGTGTCGGCATCCATCTCCTTCAGGACCTTCGACAACACATCCCGGCTGAGCATGTCGTAGCTCAGCACCTGGATATGGCTGTCCTGGCTTGGGGTGACCGCAATGCCTTTGACCAGTTCGTCGATGATGCTCTTCTCGATGAAAACGGTGCTGGCCGCCTGGTACTGCTTGGGCAGTCGATAACACCAGGCAATGGCCAGGGTCATCACCAGCAGGGAAACAGTGAGAAAGAGAAAACGCCGCCGATAGAAAATCTTCAGATATTTGCTGAATTCGTTTGCTTGCTTTTCCATTCTGGCACCCGGTCCGCCCCTTGGGCGGCATGAAGTTTCCTGGTTGACCAACCTGCCCCAGCCCGAAGGGTTCTAGAAAAACCCTTCTTCCACGACCACATAGTCACCGGGAGCCAGAGGAACGTTCTGCGCCAGGTCTTTTCCCCGGGTCAGGTCCTTGGCCTTGACCCTGATCCTTTCCTGATCTTTCCGGAAAATCACCACATCGTTCTTGCTGGCGAATTCATTGAATCCCCCGGCCTCCAGAATGGCGTCGAGGACCTTCACCCCATCCCGGTAGTAGATGTACTTCGGAGCATTGACCGCTCCGAGAACATAGATCTTGTTCCGTTCATTGTTGGGAATGAACAGGATGTCTTCGGGCCGCAGCTCGAGGTCTCTGGAAAAATCCCCCTCCCAGAAGAGGGCGAAGAAATCGACAGCCATCCGCTCGCCCTTGCGCAGCAGGTAAGCACGACGGAGATCTGCGTTCTCAAGGCCTTGCAGTCCGCAGAGGAACTTGAACAGGGTGGTTTGACCCGACAGGTTGACCACGGCGGGAGGCACCCCGCCGCCCGAGATGTAAATCCGGTTATTGGTGATACCGGTGACCGCTACCGTGACGATCGGCTTCTTGACGAAGCCGCCCAGCACCACGGCCAGATTCTCGCCGAGCCGGGCAGGGGTCTGGCCGGCGGCGGCGACGTCACCGGCCGCGGGCAGGGTGATCTTGCCGTCGGGCCGGACGACGAACTGGCCGCTCAGTTCCGGCACACCCCAGACCGAAACCTGCAGGGCGTCGCCGCCGCCGATGACGTAATCCTCAGCCTGTGCCGCAACTACAAAAAACCCCGCAAGTGACAGAAACAACAATAGCCTTATCATTACCTTCCTCCTTTGCCGCCCAGAACCACCTTGACCGTTTCGAGGATGATCAGAAAATCGAGGGACAGCGAGTAGTTCTTGATGTAGTAGAGGTCATAGCGCAGCTTTTCCAGGGCGTCCGCCTCGGAAGCGCCGTAGGGATAGCGGACCTGCGCCCAGCCGGTGACGCCGGGTTTGACGCAGTGGCGGCTGCCGTAATAGGGAATCTTCTCTTTCAGCTTTTCGATGAACTCGGGTCGCTCCGGCCGCGGGCCGACGAAACTCATGTCCCCTTTGAGGACATTGAGGAGCTGCGGGATTTCGTCCAACCGGCTCTTGCGCAGAAATTTCCCAAGCCGGGTGACCCGCGGATCGTTGACCTGCGCCCATACCGCGCCCGTCGCACTTTCCGCATCCTGGCGCATGCTGCGGAATTTATAGAGGAGAAAGGGCCTCTCGTTTTCACCGACCCGCAACTGCCGGAACAGAACAGGACCCGGCGACTCGAGACGGATCGCCAGCGCCAGCAGGGGCAGAAGCGGCAGGGTGAGAAGGAGACCCAGGGCGGCAAAGACCAGATCGAAAGCCCGCTTGTAAAAATGCATGAAGGGGGTCAGGCGGAAGCCGTTGGAAAAGATGAACCAGCTCGGGTTGATGTTCTCGATCGCCAGTTTGCCGGTAATCTCCTCGTAAAAGGACAGGCCGTCGACCACGGCGATGCCGTTCAGCTTGCATTTGAGGATATCCCGGACCGGCAGCACGCCCCGCCGCTCGGACATGGAGACAATGATTCTGTTCACTTTTTCCCGCAACGCGGTATCGACGAGAGTGTCCATCGTGCCGAGGATTCGCGCCGAGGGGTCGAGAACCGCCGATTCGCCGGCGGGCTGGATGAAGCCGGTCAGTACGAAGTTGTGCTGACTCTCCTCCAGGCTTTTCTCGAGTTGTTTCGCCGGCGCTCCCACGCCGAGGATCATGACTTTTTGCGCCACCCCGGGGATGCGCAGAAGCAGAGCGTAGCGGTTATGCCAGATGAACTGGAAGATGCCGAAAGCAGCCAGGGCAAGAAGCAGACGACTGCGCTCCACCGCGGCCGCCGGGACGATCGCATACACGGCCGACAGCAGGAGACCGGCCAGGAGGAGGGAACCGCCAATACGCAGCATGACCTCGCCCTGCCGGAACTGTTTCTCGCGGCTGTAGAGGCCGGAAAAGTACGAGGTGAAAATCAGCACGACCGCGAACAAGAGGATCCGGAAGAGCCCCGATCTGACGATCTCGCCCCGCTCCAGTGAAGAATCGAGCCAAAGAAAGAAGCCGAAATAATGGGCGAGGATGGCAATCAGCACATCACCTCCCATGAGAATCAGCAACGTTTTACCCATGTCCGCCTCCAAGTACTTTCATCACAACGCTCGCCGGAAGCTTTAGCCGGTAAGTTTTTCCAACAGGGTTCGGGTTTGCCGTATTTCCGGAAATTCGCCAAGGGTCAGAGCCTTTTTCAGGTAGGCAACGGCCTCGTCCTTTTTCCCCAGTTTCTGGCAAGCCAGCGCCAGGTGATAAAAAACGGTCGGATTGCCCGGCAGTTTCTCCACCGCCTTTTCCAGCATTTGCCGGGCCTCTTCAGCCCGGTTGTTGAGCAGCAGGACATAGCCGAGCGTGTCCATGACCAGCGGGCTGCCCGGCGCATGGCGGTAGGCGCTGCCTGCCAGTTCCAGCGCCTCCTGCTTGCGGTCGAAATTCTCGGCATAAAGATAGGCGAGATTATTGAGAACCGGCACGAAGTCCTCCTTCAGGGCCAGAACCTCCCGATAGCGCCGCTCCGCCTCGCGTTTGTTCCCCTGCCGGTCGTGAAGGGCGCCGAGGGCGAAGACGACCGGGTAATCATTGGGCGATTGCCGGAGCAACTCCTCGTAAAGCCGGCGGGCCCTGTCGAACTCTCCGCTGCGTTCATGCAGCCCGGCCATCCGCATGACCAGAAGCGGCGCCCGGCGGTTGTTGTTCCAACCCTTTTCAAGCACCTCCAGCGCCCCCGGAATATCTCCGCGATGCTCGTTGATGGAGGCCAGCAGAAGGTAGCCGGCAGGTGAGGACGGCTGCTGAACCGTCAGCCCCCTGGCCAGCGCTTCGGCCCTGGCCACATCGCCACCGAGCAGATGCGCCTGGACCTGCCCCGCCACCCCCCTGCCGGGTGACACGCGGTCAAGCTTCGCAAAGGCCGTCGCCGCCTCCGCATGGCGGCCGAGACGAAGCAGCGCTTGCCCCTGGAAATCGAGGAGGGAAGCGTCTTCGGGACGGGCCTGCTGCGCCTTGGTCAGGACCTCAAGGCATTCTTCTGCCTTTGCTTCGCTCAGCAGATGCTCGGCCAGGGCCAATTGCTCCTCGCTCTTGCCGGTATCGGCTGCCCTGCGGAAAAAATCGATGGCCTTCTCGCTCTGACCGGTCATTTCCATGACCCGGCCGCTCAGCAGCAGCGCCTGAAGCTGAACGGGGTCTTGTCGCAGAACGGCGGCGTATTCCTCGAGGGCTTTCTCATACTCTCCCCGCGTCGCATGATAGGCGCCCAGGTTGAAGTGGGCGGTGAAGAAGCCGGGATTTGCGGCTTTGGCGCGCTGCAGGCAGGCGATCGCCTCTTCGGGCTGCAGCTGGGCGAAATAGGCTGCCGCCATGAAGTTGTACAGCAGCGCATCACTCTCCTTGCCGTTCAACCCTTTCTTCAGGGTGTTGAGGGCGGCAGGGTAGTTCTTTTGCCGCAGGTAGTGGGCTGCCAGAAACAGGCGGGTGTCCAGAATCTGCGGAGCTGCGTTCAGTGCCGTGGTCAATTCATCCTCGGCCCTGGCCGGATTCCCCCGGGATGCATGGAATAATCCCTTCTTGAGATGGACATCGACCAGACCCGGGTTCAGTTCGGTCGCCTTTTCGAAGGCCGCCATGGCTGCATCGAATTTTCCCTGGACCATCCAGGCGCTGCCGAGGATGTTGTAGGCCAGTCCGCTCGTGCCGTCACGCTGCAATACTCTTTCGGCCTCCGTCACCGCCTCGTCGAGGCGCTGCTGTTTGAGCAGGGTCATCGCTACCATCAGCCTGGGCTGGGTCGCGTCGGGCTGCTGGTCCAGCATCCGCTGGAACTGGTTCAGGGCCAGCTCCAGCTTCTCCAGGCGGTAATAACTGAGCCCCAGGTAGTACCAGGCCGCCGGATTCGTCCCTGCCTTCAGTGATTGCTGAAGATGTGTAATGGCCCCACCGGGGTCACCTTTCAGGTACAGGGCCATCCCTTTCAGAAGAGAGCCGCCGGCGAGTTTCGGAAAGTTGGCCAGCAGGGCGTCGGCGCACCTCTCCCCTTCGGGGATCTCTCCACCTTCGAGATGGTGCAGCCCCGCCAGGTAGAGAGCGCGCGCATCCGCAGGGTCGGTCTGGGCAAGCTGGTGGTAAATTTCCAGCGCCCTCCCCCGTTTGCCCAGAGAGACTTCCAGCCGGGCGAGCAGGTAGAGAGCGGGGCGATTATTTTTGTCCTCCTCCAGAAGCTCCGTGAGCAATTCCCGCGCGGGGGATTCCTCGCCGTTGCGTACGAAGACTTCGGCCAGGTGCTGTCGTGCCTGTGCGTTGCGCGGGTCGAGCTGGATGGCCCGACGGAAATGACCGACGGCCTTCTGCGTTTCTCCCTTGAGCGCGAGCGCCTGCCCCAGCAGGTCTGCGGCCCGTGGACTGTCGGGATGGCCCGAGAGGTATTTTTCGATCTGCGCCACCGCCAAATCCGCCCGTTCGGTGCGGACGTAGACCTCGGCCAGCTTCAGCGGAAGCTCGGGCAGGGAGGGAGCCTGCAGCCCGACCTTCTGATATTCCCGCTCTGCCTTTTCCAGGTTGCCGCTGAGCAAATAGGATTCCGCCAGTTCATAACGGGCTTCGAAGTAGTTCGGATCTTTCTCCAGGGCGTTCTTCAGCAGCACCACCGCCCCCTGGAAATTCCCTTCACTTCTCAGCCGTACGCCTTCCTGCAGCATGTCTTCCCTGGACCGGTTGCTGCAGGCCAGAACAAAAACCGGCAACAACAGGAAAATAGCCAGATACTTAAACGATTTCGCAGACATCGGAGTCACTCCAGTCGCTGCTCATGACATTCCTGATTTTCCCCCTGAACTGCTCGTAATCAATGGGTTTGACCATGCACAGGGAATTCCTGATACCCTTCAGGCATTCCAGCAGCTCCCCGCTCAGGCAGTCGGAAAGAACCACCACGGGTGTCTGGCGATGCATCAGCCGGGAGATGAGACCCGATCCGTAGGGAAAGCTGGTGATGACCAGACCGTAATCATCCAGTGCGCCCGCCTGCTCTATATCCCTTTTGGCCAGACAATCCGAAGGATAGCCGTCCAGCAGCAGAAGGGCATGGCAGATTCTGGCGAAGCTCTCCTCATCGAATACGAGAATCTTTTTGTTATTCATGTTTACACCCGCTCGCCGTTGAAATTGTGCCGTTGCCGATCTAGATAAAGCTGAAAACAAGCCCCAGAGAGGCGGCAAAGGATTCCCATTCAACTTCATTGAGCCTGGTTCTGCCTGTGGAGCCGTCAGCGAAGAAGGTCTTGCTGGTGCCGGGCTCGGTGAACCAGTCCTGGTAATCCAACCGCAAGGTGACGGCAAGGCGCTCACTGAAGTCGTATCGCCCGCCGAGGAAAGCCACCATCCCCCTGCCGTCTGCCCGGTGCTCGAAACTTCGCGGATGCGCCAGGTCGGAGCGCAGGTTCCAGTCACCTTTCGCCCGATATGCCGCCCAGTGGTATTCGAAACCGGTCTCGACGGCAGTCCGCGGGAAAGGGCTGAAAGTCAGGTCCAGACCGGCCCAAGGGCCATGCCATCGGGCTTCGTATTTGCTGTCCAGCCCGGGCAGAGCTCCCAGGGGGGCCGGAACGACCGCAAAATTGGTAAAGGTGGCCGGGACAGAAACGGTTTGTACCCCCTCGCTGGCGGTCAGGTTCTGTTCGTGGTAGGAGTACCCCACCAACCCCGCAAGGGTCAGCTTGCCCCCGCGCGCAGGGAACCGCATGCCGCCGCCGGCTGAAGCATCGAGCGTGCTCCCATCATCCGCCTGACTCTCAGCGCGGGAGAATTCCAGGGTCCGGTTATTGCCCGCGAAGTCGGAGTCCCGGTTTTTCCCGTCGAAGATCACCCCATACCCCAAGGCGCTGCGAAAACAGATCTGCGCAGGGAAAGCCGCAGGAGCCAGGACGAGTTTCCCCGTCCCCAGCAGTTGAAATATCTCCAGATCGCTCCACTCCAGCTCAGACAGGACGTCGACATCGCCGGCGATATTCCACCGGAAGTCGTCCTGACGATAGCCGGCGCCGAGGCCCAGCGCGACCTCCTGGAGAAGGGCGGCGCCGGCCTCATCGATCCCCGGAGAACTGACTGAGGCGAATCCTGTGAGAACGACCGCGACCATTGCGACCGCCAGTCCGCGCAACTGCATTGAACGCCTTGTAGTTTTGAGAATAGCGATGGAATGCCGGGAAGCCCGGTACCCAAGCAAAGAGCAATTCCCGTTCCAACCCAATAACATTATGTTTTTGTTAATATTTTTCAAATTAGCGGGGCACGCATCATGCTTTTCTGGCGCCCACCGAAACAGGCTCCGCACATGAGCTGTGTCCGATGGAAACAGTTCGGTTAACCCGCTGTAATCAGGGGAACAAGAGTGTGCCGAATGGAAACACTGGGCGGGAGAATGAAAACGGCCCCTTCCTTTTCGTTAAATCCGAGGAAGGGGCCAGAAGGAACCGGGACCGGGACCGGGAGAGATGGAATCCGGAATGAGGTCAGGAGATGTCGAAATCACGCAGTCGTTTGTAGAGAGCCTTGCGAGAGAAGCCGAGAATTTTCGCCGCCTGGGATTTGTTTCCCTGGCAGCGCTCCAGTGTGTCGCGAATAGCCCGAGCTTCAATCTGCTTGAGGGTGGAGGTGGCGGAAGGAGGCTGCCGGTGCGTTTCGACTTCGAACATTTCTTCTGGAAGATCCCGATCGGTGATGGTATTTCCCTTGGCCAGCACAAATGCACGTTCGACCACATTGCGAAGCTGGCGGATGTTTCCGGGCCAGGAATAGTCCAGGAACTTCTTTATCGTTGTCTCTGATACGACCAGAGTCTTCCTTTCCCGGATGCAGAACTCCTTGACGAACTCGGCCACCAGGAAAGGGATGTCCTCCCGGCGCTCGCGCAAGGGAGGGAGGCCGATTTCAACGACGTTGAGGCGATAATAGAGGTCCCTGCGGAAGTTGCCGGACATGATCTCTCGCGGGAGATCGCGGTTGGTGGAGGAGACCAGACGGAAATCGACCTGTACCCGGCGATTTGAGCCGATCCGCTCAATTTCCTTTTCCTGAAGGACCCGCAGCAGCTTGGCTTGAACCGAAAGCTCCAGTTCACCGATTTCGTCCAGAAAGAGTGTCCCTCCAGAGGCCTGTTCCACGCGGCCGATCCTTTGGGTAGAGGCCCCGGTGAAGGCGCCTTTCTCATAGCCGAACAGCTCTGCTTCGATCAACTCCCGGGGAATAGCCGCGCAGTTGACGGCAACAAAGGGTCGATTTCTGCGGTTGCCGGTAAAATGGAGATCCCGGGCGACCAACTCCTTGCCGGTCCCGGTTTCGCCACAAATCAGAACGCTGCTTTCCGAATCCCTGACCGCCTCGATCACCTGGAGAACCCGGCGAATCGCGGCGCTCCTGCCGATGATCTGGGTCAGCTTGTCTTCGCTGGCCAGTCGCTTCTTCAGGGATTCCAGCTCCCTCTTCAGTCGCCGCTGGTCTACCGCCCGGGCCAGAATCCCCTTGAGGCTGGGATAGTCGGGAGGCTTGATGATGTAATAAAAGGCCCCTTTGGTCATGGCTTGTACCGCGGAATCGACTGTCCCGAAGGCGGTGAGGAAGATCACCGGGATGTCCGGGAACGACTCGGTCATCTGCTCAAAAAGCTGCATGCCATCATTGCCCGGCATCCGCATGTCGGTGATGACGGCATCCAGATTTTCGGTGATTTTTGCAAAGGCATCGCTGACGCTGAGCGCCTGGGAAACCTGGTAGCCCTCGTCTGCAAGAATGGCAGACAACACTTTGAGAGCGTTGGGCTCATCATCAACGATCAACACCCGTCCAGTAGCTGTCATCTGGCACCCTCCCTGCTTTCCCGGGGAAAGCACAAGCGCACGGTGGTACCCATGTCCTCCCCGCTCCTGACTTCGAGCATGCCGCCGTGGCTCTGCAGGACCTCCCGGGTGATAAACAGCCCAAACCCCTTGCCGTGGGCGCGCGCCGTATCTTCCAGCGGGGCGGAGAAACCTTCCCCGGGCCGACTCCGAATCCCGGGCCCGTCATCCGTAACTTCCACCACGCAGAACGGCCGGCCGTCCCTTGTTTCAACCTTGCTTTCAACGGTGATCATTCCGCCCGGAGACAGGACGTGGAGTGCATTGTTGAGAACATTCAGGATCGCCTGCTCGACCTGAAAAGGGCTCAACTGCAGCGGCGCGACCTCGCCGTAGCGAAACAGCACCTTGACGCCGGCCGCCTGGGCCTGCAGGGAGGTGAGGGACTCGATCCTCTTCAGCAGATCATTGAGGTCGGTGGTCCTCTTTTCGGGTTCGCCGGCCGAGCCGCTGAGGAAGGCGGTGATGAACCGGTCCAGCCGGGAGATCTCCTCCTCCATGATCTGGGTGAACTCGAGCAGGGTGGCCTCGTGGCTGAAGCGGTTTTTCAAATAAACCACCGCCCCCTTGATGGCGTTCAGAGGATTCCTCACCCCATGGGAAAGGATAGCGGCGTTCTTGCCGATGTCTATCAACGACTGGGAGCGCCTTAACAGGTTTCGCGAGGTGCAGCCTTCCGTCGTCCGGATGATCACCCGGGCACCCTCGGGCCGAGCTGAGTCGCTCTTCAGAGGAAAAATTTCGACGTCGGCCTCGAAGCACTCGAACAGGCAGGAAAAGGAGTAACGGCTTAGGGAAAGCGGCCGCCCGCTGTCCACCACCGCCGCAACGGCATCAGAACCTTCCCAGAATATCCGCGGCAGGACTTCGAAATAGAGCGTTCCCAGCAGGCCGGCCGTCGATCCCAGCCGGGCGGTTTCCAGGTCCCGGCCACACTCCACTATCCTCAACTCGCGGTCTACCGAAAATTCAAGAACATCCATGTCGCGCCTTCTCTTGGAGTGGCTTCGACCAAGGGAGGAGGGGGAGGGGTAATTTTGCGAAGCCACAAACATTATATGCATTACTTCTCATATTTCTCTTATAAATATAATTTTTACCAGAAAATCCAGCAGAAATCGTGAAATGCGCCTCCCCATCATTGCGTTAAACCTTTTCTTATTTCCTCGCAAACCAGTTTTTCTCCAATAATACTCGACGGTGGTTCACGAAAACCCTGTCCCTTCCAGACTGGCGAGGGAAGATAACAGAATTCAATGGGGCGACCAGGTTGGTGGAAAAAAGTTTTCCCGAGCCCCGCAGTCTCACTGTCGGAAAATCTTACAACAAAAAAACGAAAGGCGGTGCCCATTCGCACCGCCTTTCGTCAGCAAGGTTCTTGCTATCTCAATTACTCTTTCCGGCGCCGCTTGGCGTAGGCCAGGCCCATCAGGCCAGCGCCGAGGAGAAGCAAGGTACCGGGCTCGGGAACAGGGGCATATTCAACAACCCGCACGTTGTCGAGAGCTGCTCCGTAAAAACCGGGGTCACCAGAGATATCCCCAAAATAGAGCGTGGTAAAGAAATGAGTAGCCGTAAAATCAAACCATTTGGTTTCCCATCCCATGTTATCAAGCGTTTTGCCAGCAGTGTCGAAGGTGAAAGTATTTGCCATGGCCGGCGGATATATAGAGGCCTGCAATGTTTTGATGGTTGGCCCTCCGTCGGGATTTCCTGCCATATCAAACAAAACGCGGTAACTCTGGCCCACCATGGTATCGAACACAAACCCGGCCATCGTACCACTAGTACTACCGCTCAGGTCGAGGCTTCTGCTCCCATCTGAATGTTGCCAATAGTTCTGAATCCAGTCAATTGTGCCGCTAACGATGGTCCAACCTTCTATCGCTGTACTGCCGGCGCTCAAGGTACTATAGCTGCCAAGATCCCCGGTGCCCTCAAAACTCCCGTTGGTGATGACCAAGGCGCTTGCCAAACCTGCTGACCCAAAAACCAACAAACCTGAAGCCAGCAAACCTGCCAGTCTTTTTTTCATTTTGTTGCCTCCTCCTTAAGAATATATCAACTTCAGCCGTTTCCTGCCTTGTTGGTTAGCCATATTCGTGCCAACCAAATATCTTATTGTTTTTATTTTGTTTTCAGCCTCAATCGCCCACACGGCCCAGATTTTGTAAAGTTTTTCGACAACCATGAAACCGCCCAGGGAACCCTGGTGACTCGTTGATTTCCGCACCTCCCGCACCTCCTTTCCTTTACATTGCCGAACACGCCACGAGCCGCACGCATCGACATTTCGGGAGTAAGACCGTAAAGCGCCTACTTGCGGAACGCGGAAGGTGAGCTATCTTTGCCCTAAAGCCGGAAATATTTCCGAAGGCTGGGACGAAACGAAAAATTCGTCGGCCAACAAGGCAATCCGGCGGCTTTCAGCAATTTTCCATATCCTATTAAATAGTCCAGCGGACCAGGTCACGTACCAATAACCTTAACTCGAAAGGAAAAAAGGCCATGCGTTCTCTACTGACCGTTGGTTTACTTGTTTGCCTGACAATCGCCGGTTGCGGCGGCGGCTCAGGAGGATCCGGCGGTGGCGGAACGCTGGTCACGAACAGAGCACCGGTGGCCAACGCCGGACCGGTCCAGAACGTCGCCGCCGGCAGCACCGTCACCCTCGACGGCAGCGGCTGCAGCGATGCCGACGGCGATCTGCTCACCTACGCCTGGAGCTTCGTCAGCATTCCGGCGGGCAGCCAGGCGGCGCTGTCGAACATGAGCGCCGTCAACCCGAGCTTCACCGCCGATTTCGCCGGCAGCTACGTCCTCAGCCTCGTCGTCCACGACGGGACGGTCGCCAGCGCCGCCTCTACGGTGACCGTCGTTGCCGCGACGGGCAATTCCGCGCCGGTGGCCAATGCCGGCCCGGACCAGAACGTGGCGACCGGCAGCGTCGCCACTCTGAGCGGCAGCGGCAGCAGCGATGCCGATGGCGATCCGCTGACCTATCTCTGGACGATCACGTCCGTGCCCGTTGGCAGTGGCGTAAATGCCCTGTCGAGCGGCACCGTCGTCAACCCGACCTTCATCGCCGATGTCGACGGCGCCTATGTGTTCAGCCTGATCGTCAACGATGGGACGGTGAGCAGCGCCGCCGACTCGGTCACCGTCACGGCCGCCACCGCCAATTCGGCGCCGGTGGCCGACGCCGGACCGGACCAGTACGTCATTACCGGCAGCCTCGTCACCCTTGATGGCAGCGCCAGCAGCGATGCCGACAGCGACCCGCTCACCTACGCCTGGACCCTCGTCAGCCGGCCGGATGGCAGCAGCGCGACTCTTTCAAGTACCACCGCCGGCAACCCGACCTTCACCGCCGATGTCGACGGCTTCTATGTGTTCAGCCTGGTCGTCAACGATGGGACGGTCGCCAGCGCTGCCGACACCGTCGTGATCAACAGCGTCGCGGATTATTCCTCCCTGTTCCAAATCGATGGCCAGGCGGTGATCTTAACGAGCGGCACTGAGCTGTATCTGGCAGGCTCCGACTTTTCAGCGCAGATTAAGAACATATCCAATATGCCCTTTGATTGTACTCGTGCAGAGTTACGTTATGCGAATTTGGTTCAAGACTTCACCGAAGATCCGGCCTTCCTTAGCAGTGGTCAGATTGATCCGGGAGAAATGTTGGTCTCTAGGGTTATTTTGGACAATGATGTGCAGGTCGATCCAGATAACGATTTTTTCGAATTCCGTTATTATTTGACACGCTCCGATACCGGTGAAAATTTCATTGTGTTCCATCGATATTGAGTGATTTGATTTCAGAAACCGTTAGATAACGCAATTTCACCTTGGCTTACTGATTGGCCGCCGGTCAGCTTATGTCTGACCGAGCGGCTTTTTTTCCTGAAATGCCAGTGAGCATCGTACCCGCAGCAGCCGACCTCCACCGTCCTGCCCCCCAGGTGCAGCTTGGCCGTTATGCTGGATGGCTCAGAAAAGTAGAGTGCCATGAAGGTGAAACGGTTACTTCGCACCCTAATCGCCCTGATCGGCCGACCTGAGCGGATTGACAGAGAATTACGAATACTTTTACAATCAGTCCACAGGTCAGCAGCGTTAAGTGTCCCCTGCGCCACCGGTCTGAATCTACAAACAGGGTGAGGGTCCTGTCGGCAAACTTTACATCAACATAAGCCTGTTGTGTAAGCACTCGCAATTATGCAAATATTTTCATTGGCACGGTAGTTGAAGTATATTCAAATAACTTGAATTGGCGCCGGCCAAAAACCAGAGAGGGGAGAGGAGGTATTGATAATGAAAAAATCTCTAATCATAACAATGGTAGTTTGCGGTGTGCTGGCCTTTGGCATACAAGCACATGCACTTTTCATCAGCCCTGGCGGCCAGACTTATGACGGGGTTACCAACCCGACTGCTTCACCGCCTTCCTCTCAAGACAACATCAATGCTGTCATCCTTCCGCTTATGGGGAATGTCGAGGAATTAACCTTCAGCTTCACCCCAAATGCAGATGAGTCTGGCGGGACAATCAGTAACATTATAGGCGTTCCGGATTGGCTGTTAGTCAAAGACGGAAACCACTCTCCCTATTGGTATTTGTTCTCAGTGCCCGAACTGGGGGGCAACGATAATATTATATTGTCGGGATTCTGGGTCGAGCAAGGCGCCATTTCACACGTAAACCTGTACGGCGCCGCCCCAGTCCCCGAGCCGAGCACGATTCTTCTCCTCGGCGCTGGCCTTGTCGGCCTCGCTTTTTACGGCAGGAGGCGCACGAAGGCATAACAATTTCTTTCCCAGAAAAAGGGGAACCTCCCGGGGTTTCCCTTTTTTTTGTCGTTGGGTGCCAATCAGAAAGATTTTTTCATGCAAGCCATCAGTGGCGCCCTTCCAAATTGAATCATCAGTGTATGGCTTAATTGGCGGAATGATGACTGATCACAATTACCAGGGGATCCATTGACAAAACCAGCTTTCCCCCGGATTTTTCCATTCGCTCTGTTCATGCTTTTTATCGGCCTGGAGGAATTCGCCCGCTACCTGCAGCGCCGGGAGATCCTCCTTGTCGGGGAGCATGCTCTCTACTGGCTCTATCCGGTCAAGGCCGTCGTGGTCGGCGCAGTCCTGATCTATTTTCGCAAGCATTACCAGGAGATTCGTTTCAGTGACCTGGGCAGGTCTGCCTTCACGGTGGCAAGCCTGCTTGCCGGCTTGGGGATTTTCTGGCTCTGGATCCACATGGACTGGAGCTTCGGCACCCTGGGGACTCCAGCCGGTTTCAATCCGAGTGTTTTCGACGGCCCCGCAAGAGCGGGGATGACGGCGGTACGCCTCGTCGGAGCTGTTCTGATCGTCCCGGTCATGGAGGAGCTCTTCTGGCGCTCGTTTCTGCTGCGCTACATCATCGACAGTGATTTTGCAAAGGTCCCGATCGGCACCGTTTCCTGGACCTCCTTCCTGATCACCGTCGTCCTGTTCGGCCTCGAGCATAATTATATCCTCGCCGGGATGATGGCAGGTGCGGCCTTCAACCTGCTACTCTACTACACCCGAAGCATCGCCCAGTGCATCCTGGCGCATGCGGTGGCCAACCTAGCACTGGGAATCTACGTGCTGCAGACGGGGGAGTGGCGTTTCTGGTGATCCGCAAAAAGGCCTGCACCAGCGCCTGGGGAAAAACGAGACAGGCTCCTCCGGGCCAAATGACCACGAAAGAGCCTGGGGGATAACTTTCAGGCGGAATTTATTACGGCGAAAGAGGGGCAGTGGCCTGGTCCAGAGAAATCCTCTCCAACGCCTCCACCATCCGGGGATCATAACAGGTCCCCGCACCTTTGCGTATCTCATCTAAAGCTTCCTGCGCCTGCAGAGCCTCGCGGTAGGGACGACCTTCGGTCATGGCGCAGAAAGCATCGACCACAGTCAACACCCGGGACAGGAAGGGGATCTCCTCACCCTTGAGCCCGCCAGGGTAGCCGCTGCCGTCGAACCGCTCATGGTGATGGAGAATGATGCCGCGGACCGTTGCCGAAGGCTCGATGCCGCCCAGGAGATCGAGGGTGGTGTAGGGGTGCGACCGAAGGCTTGACTGCTCCAGGAGAGACAAGGGCTCTTGTTTGTTCAAAACGCCCGCATCGACCAGCATCAGACCGAGATCGTAGATCATGGAGATGTAGAGGGCCAGTTCCCGCTCCTCGACATCAGCCCCCAACTGCTCCAGCAGGCGGCCCATCAGACGGGATTGCCGCCGGTCCTTCTTCGGATACCGGCGCTCGGCGCTGAGCAGGGTCTCCAGCGAGGTCAACAGACGGCCCAGGTCATCATCGCTCCAGGAACCGGTGTAAATATTTTCGACAAAGGCGGCGATTCTTGTGATGAACACCGTTCCCACCTGCAGGTCCTGCTGGGTGAAGGAGGTGCCGTTCTTCTTGTTGTTGAGGTTCAGCACGCCGACAATCCGGTCCTGAACCTTGAGGGGAAGAGAGAGCAGGGATCTGGAGTTGTACTGGGTGTCCAGGTTCTTCCGGGCGAAGCGGGGGTCGGTCTCGATGTCCTCCACCAGGAGAGGCCTGCCCTCCTGGGCCACCCAACCGGCGATGCGGCTCGGTGCACTGATTCGGGTCCGCTTGACGATCTCGTCGTCCAGGCCCCGTGCACAGTTGATGACCAGGTCGCCGCTGAGCTCGTCCGCCAGCATCAGTGAACAGGTGTTGACCCCGAACAGCTCGGACGTGAAGTCGAGGACCAGTTCCATGGTGGTATTGATCGCCGCCTCGATACGGTGCCGGCCAATCTGGGGAATCTGGAGGGAAATGCGGCAGCCGTCTTCCCGATTCACCCCGTTCAGCAGCCAGCCGTGGACCTCCGCCGTCCTGCGTGCCAGGTGCAGCTTGATCGCCCCGCCGGTTTGCTCGGAAACGTAGAGTTCCCGGAAAGCGAATTGGTTTTTCAGCACCTCATCCGGCAAACTCGCCGAGAAATCGAGATCGAGTTCGACCACCTCCCCGAGGCGGACCGAGATGGTCCCCCGGCACCCCTCGGGAAGAAAATGCACGATCCCTTCCAGCAGGTTGATGAAGAGTTGGCTGACCAGGACCTTGTCCCCGACGATATCGAGGGGTTCGGCGGGGAGGTCGAGCTGCAATTCCAGGCTTTTCTTGCTCAGGGCGGTACGCAGCAGACGGGAATTCAGGGTTTCCTTAAGGGTGTCGGCGAGGTGGATAACGGTCTTCTTGATGATGCGGCTCTCATCCTCGACGCGGAGAAAATCCAGCTGTTTTTCGGCGATGGCGACCAGTTTGTCGGTCTCGCTGCCGACGATGCCGAGGAATTCCTTCCGCTCCCAGAGAGGGAGATCGGCGGCGCCCTGCAGATGGTAAACGGCGCCCTTGATCGAATTCAGGGGAGTGCGCAGTTCGTGCGAAATGCGGGTCAGAAACTCCGACTTGCCGACATCGGCATCGATCAGCTTGCGGTTGGCATCCTCCAGGTCGGCTGCCTTGGCCTTGAGTCTGTTGACAAGAACGGCATTTTTCAAGGCGACCGCGGCCTGGGCGGCAATAATCTGAGCAAGGGCAAAATCGTCGGCGCCAAAGGGCCTGCCGTCCGTCCGGTCATTGATGTTCAGCACGCCGATGACCTGGTCCTTGCCCAGAATGGGGCAGCTGATAAAAGAGCGCGTCGCGTAGCGGTCTCTGCCAACCTGACGGAACCGCTCGTCCGTTGCGATATCTTCGACCATCATCGGCTCGGCGCTCTGCGCCACCAGTCCGGCGATCCCCTCTCCCATCTTGACACGGTAACTGCGGGCCAGCTCATAGTCCAGACCTTGCGCACAGTAAATGTAGAGTTCCTGATGGCCATTGACCAGCATGAGGGAACCCTTCCCGGCGCCAGTATGCCGGATGGCCAGCTCGAGCAATAGACGCGAGACGGTATTGTTGTCGTCGGTAAGGACGATAGCCGCAGCTATCTCTTGCAGGAGCCCGAGGAGATGGGTGCTGGTTGCGGGGATTTCATAAGATTTTTCCATTGGCCTGCCCGGGCGGTCATGGAACGCAGAGTTGACAAATTATCAAGAATATTAGTAAAGCAAAAAACGTGCTAACCCACAGACAGTGAAAATACCGACACTTTTCAGACCACCCAGATAGGTGGCAATTTTTTCGACACGAAAAAAGCCGGGATCGTTGACGATGTTCCGCCTCGATGCCGGCCATCGCCCTGGACGGATAACCAGGTCAACCCAAATCCCCAAGGGCATACTGGACGACGGCGGCGCCGATGATGGCGGCGGTTTCGGTGCGCAGGATGCGCGGCCCGACAGAAACCGGCAGAAACCCCATCTGCCGGGCATCTTCGACCTCCTCCGGCGTGAAGCCCCCTTCCGGTCCCACCAGGAGAGCGATCCGGTCAGGGCGTTCGCCGTTGAGGGCTTCGCGCAGACTCCAGGGGGCATCCCCCTCGAACAGCATCAGCTTGAGATCGGTGTGACTGGCGAGATAGATCGCCTCGTCCCAGGCGACGACCGGATAGAGCTCAGGCAGCATGGCGCGACGGCACTGTCTGGCGGCCCGCAGGATCACATCCGGCCAGCGGTGCGACTTGCGCTGGCCGGAGTCGCGCTCTTCCAGGGTGGTGGAGCGTTTCGACATGTAGGGGACAATGCGGGCGACACCGACCTCGGTGAGCTTCTGCAGGATAAGCTCGAAACGCTCCTTTTCCGGCAGTGCCTGGTAGACCTCGATGGCGACTGGGCTTTCGACGGGGCGGGTGAGGGTCTGGAAGGGGATCACGTTCGCGCCCTCCGGGCCGAGGCGGGTGAGGCGGGCGCGGTAACAGGTCTGCCGGGGGTCGACGACGGTAATAATCTCGCCCGGGCGGGCCTCCCAGCAAGCCAGCGCACGGGCGGAATCGGCGGAAAGGCTAAGCTCGGTGGCCAATACCGGCACCGTCTCCAGCCGCAGCAGGCTCTGCCGCCCGCCGCTATTGACGCATTCGGGGGTCAAGGCCTGCCTCCCGGTAGCGGGCGAAACGACGCCGGGCGTCGGCGGCCAGTTCGTCCTCGTAGAGTTCGGCAAAATCGACGACATGCTCGAACTGACGGATAAAATCGAGGGAGCAGGGTTTGCCCATGATCAGAATCTGGGCCGCATTGGGATTGCGCTCGCCGGTACCGATGACCACCGGCTCGTCCAGGCAGTCGACGGCGCCGTTGTCATAGGCATGCGGGACAAAAGAGCCCTTCTGCCAGGTCCACATGAAGCGGTCGAGAGTGACTCCCTGATTGTCGTCCTGGACCGTAATCAGGACCCGCTTGCCGCCGCGGAAATATTCATCGGCCAGTTCGCAGAGATGCCTGGCCTTCTCGGGCTTGCGCAGCTTGATGAATTCGACTCTGCTCATAACGAGGTCCGGAGGGGCCATAGGTCCTATAAGTCTTATAGGTCCTATGAGTCCTATGCTTTCACTTTCGCCTGCGCCGCTTCCGCTCCCAGGTCGATCGCTTCGATATTGAGGGGGATGAAACGATGGTTGCGCTCCGGCAGGACCTCCTCCAGTGCGGCTTTGAGACTGGCAAGAGCAACCGCACCGGTGCGCTCGGCGTAGGCGCCGATGGTGATCATGTTGACCAGGCGTGCGTCGCCGACCGCGAGCGCCATTTCATTGAGCGGCAGGCAGAGGATATCGATGTCGTCTCTGGCCCCGGGGGAAGTCTCGACCAGCGAGGTGTTGATCAGGCAGAAACCGCCGGGGCGGACCCGGTCGTAGTATTTCTCCATGGAGAGCTGGTTGAGGATAAGGGCGGCGCCGGGCCGGCCGATCACCGGCGAACCGATCTCCTCGTCGGAGACCACCACGGTGCAGGTCGCCGCACCGCCCCGCTTTTCCACCCCGTAGGCGGGAAAGTAGGAGGCGTTTTTCCCTTCGCGAATGGCGGCATAGGCGAGCA
>DASPGW010000036.1 GCA_035620395.1 Desulfuromonadales bacterium
GACCGGCCTGCTGGCCGGCAACTTTCATCAGTTCGTGGTTCAGCTCATTGGCGTGGCGGCCGCCGGCGCCTACGCCGTGGCGGTGACCATCGGCATCCTCCTGGCGCTCAAGGCGACCATGGGCCTGCGGGTTACCACGGACGAAGAGCGCATGGGGCTCGACCAGACGGAGCACTCCGAGTCGGGCTACAATATCTGAGTCGCGGCGACTTCCCGTTCAGCAAGGCGGCGCCCGCAGTTGGGCGCCGCCTTTTTTGCGACAGAGTATGCTTTATACACAGAATGAGCAGCCGGTTTCCTGGCGTCGACTATTTCCCGGCCACCCGGGCCATGTCGCTTACCCTTTTGCGTCCCTTCTTGCTCCGGAAAAACTTTAAACTTTAAGGCCTTTGTGGTGTATACGGAAAGTTTCAAGGGCTTATAGGCCCGATGGCACTTTTGTTGCATTTGTGTTCATGACTGCCGCAGCCGATTTCGTCCCGAAACACCCGTGCGGATCCTTATAGATGTGGAGGTAGCCGGCCATGTGTCGCATTGGAGCCATCAAAAGTCTGAATTATGTTCATCCGAGTCAGGCCCTGTTGTTGATGCAGTCACAGCAGAAAGGGCACGACAATTCCGGGTTCGCCATGGTCATGCAGGACCTGGGCGGCATTTTCGAGGGATACAAACATCTTCCCACCCTTTCCCTCGCCTGCACCGACGAGGGGTTGAAGCTCGCCGAGGACATGCTGCATGCCGCCGGCTTCCAGCGGGTGCTGCAGTGGGTGCCGGAGACCAATCCCCAGCCCGGTCTCGACATCAACGCCATGCCCAACTACGTCTTCGAGACCTTCGACTATCCCAAGGCTTACAAGCATGCCACGCAGCAGGAGAAGGAAGAACTGCTGCTCAACATGCGGCTGAAGCTGCGGGCAGCTCTTGAGGACGATGACATGGGTTTCGTCTACTCCTTCTGGCCCGATGTGGTGACCCTCAAGGAGATTGGCGACCCGCGCGACATCGGAACCTATTTCAACCTCTGGCAGCCGGACAAAAAGTTCACGGCCAGAGTGATCACCGCCCAGTGCCGGCAGAACACCAACTACGACATCGTCCGCTACGCCGCCCACCCCTTTTTCCTGCAGGGCTATACGGCGCTGGCCAATGGCGAGAACACCTTCTACCAGAAGAACAAGGAATTCCAGCGCAAGCTGCACCACGGCTACATCGGCTTCGAGTCCGACTCCCAGTGCTTCCTCTATACCCTGCACTACGTGCACCGGCAGCTCGGGTGGCCGCTCTCCTACTACAAGCACGTCATCACGCCGCTCCCCTTCGAGACGATCGAGCGGCGCGACGACAAGGAACAGATGCTGGCCATCCGCCAGTCGCTGTCGCACCTGGAAATCAACGGCCCCAATACCATCATCGGCGTCCTGCCCGATGGCACCCTCTTTACCTGCTGCGACGCCAAGAAGCTGCGCCCGATCGTCATCGGCCGCTCCAGTGATACGGTGGTCTTCGCCTCGGAGGTGTGCGGCATCAACGAAGTACTTCCCGACCGCAACTGGGAAACCGACATCTATCCCAATGAACGGGAGATCGTGGTGATCGGCAACCGCCTGGAGGTTCAGCGATGGAAACAATGAAAATCCATGACGTCACCCCCAACGACCTGCCCTGGAAGATCCGCTACGACGCCAGTCGCTGCACCCTCTGCGGCTCCTGCGTCGCCGCCTGCTCCTTCCGGGCCATCGAACCGAAGGTGGAGCGGCGGCGCATGGTCTTCTCGGAAGGCGACCTGCCCGAGCCGAAGCAGCGCTTCAGTGCCGTGCCGGTGATCCGCCAGGCCCATTCGGTCAAGAACTACTGCCGCGGCTGCGGCATCTGTGAGAAGGTCTGCCCCAACGACGCCATCGGCCCGGTGCGCAATCAGGACACCCGCCACCCGATCGTCACCCGCTGTCTGGCCGGCGACTCGATCAAGCGCGGCGGCCGCAAAAACCTGGAAGCAACCGTGCGCACCCTCGACAAGCTGCGGGTCGGGCGCATTTCGCAGATGACCGACCCCTCACTCGATGCCCAGCGGCACACCTTCGACATGCTCGCCCCCTTCGGCCGCATCCTGCCGGCCGGCAAGCTGCCGCTCAAGATCAATGAGCAGGGGCTGCTGGTCTCCGACGGCCAGGCGCCGCCGGTGCGTTGGATCTACCCGGTGGTGATCGGCGACATGTCGATCGGTGCCCTCTCCTGGCGCATGTGGGAAGGGGTGGCGATGGCCACCGCCTATCTCAACGAGGAGTGTGGCCTGCCGGTGCGGATGTGCTCCGGCGAGGGGGGCGTGCCGGTACGCCTGCTGAAATCCAAATATCTGAAGTACATGATCCTGCAGATCGCCTCCGGCCACTTCGGCTGGAACCGTATCGTCAAGGCGATGCCGTACATGACCGAGGATCCCGCCGGTGTCCTCATCAAGATCGGCCAGGGGGCCAAGCCGGGCGACGGCGGCCTGCTCATGGCGCAGAAGGTGGCCGAGCACATCCAGGCGATCCGCGGCGTGCCCAAGGCCGACCTGCTCTCCCCCCCCAACCACCAGGGGCTCTACTCCATCGAGGAGAGCGTGCAGAAGATGTTCCTCTCCTTCAACGCCGCCTTCAAGTTCCGCGTGCCGGTGGCAATCAAGGTGGCGGCCAGCTCGACCTCGGTCAGCGTCTTCAACAACCTGGTGCGCGACCCTTACAACATCGTCGGCGGCTTCTTCCTCGACGGCATCGACGGCGGCACCGGCGCGGCGCACGAGGTCTCCCTCGACCACACCGGCCACCCGATCGTCAGCAAGCTGCGCGACTGCTACCTGGCGGCCGTCGCCCAGGGGCGGCAGGGTCAGATTCCCCTGTGGGCCGCCGGCGGACTGGGGCGCACCGGGGATCTGGCCGCCGATGCCTTCAAGATGATCGCCCTCGGCGCCAACGGCGTTTTCACCGGCCGCCTCATCCTGCAGATGGCCGGCTGCGTCGGCAACGACATGGGGCGCTGCAACGCCTGCAACACCGGCCTCTGCCCGGCCGGCATCACCACCCAGGAGCCGGCCCTGGCGCACCGCCTCGACCCGGAGAAGGTGGCGCAGAATATCGTCAACTACTTCCTGGCCATGGATCAGGAGCTGAAAAAGCTCATGGCCCCCATCGGCAACTCTTCCCTGCCGGTGGGCCGCTCCGACGCCCTCGTCTCCACCGACCGGGGCGTGGCGGAACGGTTGCAGATCCAGTACGTTTGCTAGGTTAAAGCTCGAGGCTCGAGGCCAAAGGTTAACGGCCGAGGGACTTGAAAAACATCTATAGGTTAAGCGTGTTACCTTTTGCCTCGGGCCTTTGGCCTCTGGCCTGAAAGGGGTTTGATATGGCAGCCCAGATCACCGGATTTGAAAATAACCAGCGCATCTCCACCCAGAAGCTTCTGCAGCAGATATACGCCGCTCTGGAGGCGGGGGAGACCGAGTTCGAAGTCCTCTCTTCGGGCCATCACGATATCGGCGGCCCGCTCTGGACCGGCGACGGCCAGCCCCTCAGGTTTCGGGTGAAGAACCCCGGCCAGCGGGTCGGCGCCTTCGGCCTCGACGGCACCGAGATCGTCGTCGACGGGAGCGCCCCGGCCGATGCCGGCTGGCTCAACGCCGGCGCCACCCTGACCATCCTCGGCGACGGCGGCGACACTACCGCCCACTGCTCGGCCGCCGGCAAGATCTACGTCGCCGGCCGCGTCGGCACCCGTTCCGGCTCGCTGATGAAGCACGACCCGGCCTACGATGCCCCCGAGTTCTGGGTGCTCAAGCACACCGGTTCCTTCTCCTTCGAGTTCATGGGCGGCGGCATCGGCGTCATCTGCGGCGTCGACAGCCAGGACGTCGATTCGGTTCTCGGCGATCGCAGCTGCGTCGGCATGGTCGGCGGCACCATCTACGTGCGCGGGCAGGTTG